>CBFIIG010000043.1:0-13275 GCA_965662615.1 Flavobacterium sp. | reverse complement strand
CCTTTAGCCAACGGGCCTGAAGAAGTTTGCGAATTACAAAAATTATACTTTTTGCCAGAAATAAGAGGAAAAGGTTTTGCTAAAACCATATTAGAAAATTGTTTGGCTTTTGCTAAAGATTGTGGATTTACAAGTTGTTATTTAGAAACTTTACCAAATATGGACGCTGCTCAAAAACGCTATTTAAACATGGGTTTTGAACATATAGATGCGCCTATGGGGAACACTGGACATTCCAATTGTCCGGTTTGGATGCTTAAAGAATTATATTTGTTATGAAGTTAAAAGCCCATAAAACTCTTTTCGTAAACACTTTAGCTCCTTTTTACTCTGATGCGCAAGAGGTAGAAAGTTTTTTTTATTTAATTACCGAAAAATGGCATAACATTTCTAGAGTCGATTTAGTTTTGGAGCCCGAATTTGAAATTCCATCTTTATATATTGAAAAATGGGAGGAAATTACAGATGCTCTAAAAACCCAAAAACCCATTCAGTATTTGTTGGGTAGCACTTGGTTTTACGGTTTGGAGTTTTTAGTAACGCCAGCTACATTAATTCCGCGTCCCGAAACCGAAGAATTGGTTGATTTAATTTTACAAGAACAAGCTGAATTTACAAACCCTAAAATTTTAGATATAGGTACAGGAAGCGGTTGCATTGCTATTTCATTAGCAAAAAACAAACCTCAAGCCCAAGTTTCGGCTTTAGATTTTAGTGCAGAAGCTTTGGTTACTGCAAAAGAAAACGCCGTTTTAAATAATGTTGATGTTACTTTTTTATTGCAAGATATTTTACAAACCGAAGCACTCGAAAACTTTGATGTAATTGTATCTAATCCGCCGTATGTTCGTGATTTGGAAAAAGCAGAAATACAAAAAAACGTATTGGATTTTGAGCCGCATTCTGCCTTGTTTGTACCAAATGATAATGCGCTGTTGTTCTATAAAAAAATTGCACAATTGGCAATTAAAGCCTTGTCGCCAAACGGATTTTTATATTTTGAAATCAATCAATATTTAGGAGCAGAAACCAAAGAAATGGTAGAGCAAATGGGTTTTAAAAACGTAAAAATAAGTAAAGATGTGTATGGCAATAACCGCATGATGCGTGCCAATAAAAACTAAATTATTCGTGTCGTAATGCTTCAACTGGGTCAAGTGCAGCTGCTTTTACAGCAGGGTATAAGCCCGAAATTACAGCTACAATAAAAGTAGTTGTAAAAGCAGCTATAATGGCAAGCCAAGGCGTTGTAAATGCAAAACCAATGGCTAATGCAATTCCAAAACCAATTCCAATACCCAGCAAAACACCCAACAAACCACCCAATTGTCCAATAATAATTGTTTCGGTGAAAAATTGAGCTGCAATAGTGTTTTTTGTAGCGCCTAATGCCTTTCTAATACCAATTTCGCGGGTACGTTCGGTAACCGAAACCAACATAATATTCATAAGAGCAATAGAAGATCCAAAAACGGTAATTACACCAATTACCCAAGCAATAATACTCAACGTTTCGGTGTTTTCTAGTAAATTCTGAATCAAATCGTCACTGCGTTCAATACCAAAATTTGTATCCTCAACGGGGTTTAATTTTCGTACTTGACGCATTTCTATAATTGCATTATCAACCGCTTCGTCTAGTAAATTTTCATTCCCCACCATTACATTTATATCGTAATTTATGTTGGGTGCCGAAAACAATGAACGGGCAATTTGTGTTGGAATCATTACTCGTAAATCTTGACTATTTCCAAAAGTAGAACCTTTTTCTTTTAAAACTCCAACCACTTTAAATTTAGCACCACGAATAGAAATGGTCTTATCAATAGGGTTTACATCTTTAAAAAGTCCCTTTAAAAAATCCGAACCCACCACGCAAACAAAATTATTGTTAGACACATCAAAAAGGGTTAAATTTCTACCAGAATCTAATTTTAAGCCTTTATTGGGTAAATAATTTTCATCAATCCCTAAAATCTGAATTTCGGGATCTGTTTTGTCGCTACCATGCTTCACCTCAATGCTATTTGCAGCAGTAAAAGACAAAGATGTAGTGGTCATTGGGAAATTGTAATTTTCTTTAAAAGCCTTCGCCTGCGGATACGTAATTGTAGCGTTCACTTTTTGTTCGCTACCTTGTCTCAATTGCCCCGAAAGGTCGTACCTGCTTATCGAAAACGTGTTGGCACCCATAGAAGCAAAATCCTTTAAAATGGTATTTTGCAATGCCGAAACCACCGTAAGAATACTAACCAAAGCCGTTATTCCTAAAGCAATAATAAAAACCGTTAATAAAGTACGCAACATTTGGCTTCTAATAGAATCCAATGCAATTTTCGTGTTTTCAATTACCAATTTTATCATGACCATTTGACTAATAAAAGCATAATTTGTTACATTAAAATAGGAGCAAAACACAAAAAAAATAAGATATTTGCAAAATAAAATAAATACGAAGCACTAAAACCGGGCTTTTTTATAAAATTTGTTCCCGCTTTCGCCTTTATCTATTGCACCTTCGGGCAATAGGATATCGGCTCTATCGGGGCTAAGAGCCAAAAATAGTACCAGTCTAAAAAAATAAAAGCAATGTCAAAAAAACCAAGTATTCCAAAAGGAACCCGTGATTTTTCTCCAGCAGAAGTAGCCAAAAGAGATTACATCTTCAACTGTATTAAAACACATTTCAATCACTTTGGTTTTCAACCTATAGAAACACCGTCTTTTGAAAATTCGGCAACACTAATGGGTAAGTATGGTGAAGAAGGCGATCGCTTAATTTTTAAAATATTAAACAGTGGCGACTATTTATCAAAAGCAGACGATGCATTACTACAAGATAAAAATAGCTTAAAACTTACATCTCAAATCTCAGAAAAAGCATTGCGTTACGACCTTACTGTGCCTTTTGCGCGTTACGTGGTACAACACCAAAACGAAATAGATTTTCCGTTTAAACGCTACCAAATTCAACCCGTTTGGCGTGCCGATCGCCCACAAAAAGGACGTTTTAGAGAGTTTTACCAATGCGATGCAGACGTGGTGGGATCAACTTCATTATTGCAAGAAGTAGAGTTAATACAATTATACGATGCCGTTTTTACCAATTTGGGATTAAACGGAGTAACGTTAAAAATAAACAACCGCAAAATACTTTCGGGAATAGCCGAAGTAATTGGTGCATCAGATAAATTAATCGATTTTACCGTAGCTTTAGACAAGCTAGACAAAATAGGCGAAGACGGAGTAAAAACAGAAATGGTAGAAAAAGGCATTTCGGCGGAAGCCATAACCTTAGTGCAACCTCTTTTTAATTTTACAGGCGATATTTCTGCCAAAATAGATCAATTAAAAACTCTTTTAGCCAACTCTACCGAAGGTAAAAAAGGAATAGAAGAATTGGAGTTTATTTGCAATACAGTAGCTCAAGTAGGTTTGTCAACCGCAATTTTAGATTTAGACGTTACACTTGCCAGAGGTTTAAATTATTACACGGGTGCAATTTTTGAGGTAGCTCCTCCAGCTGGCGTTAAAATGGGCTCTATAGGTGGCGGTGGTCGTTACGACGATTTAACGGGTATTTTTGGACTAAAAGATGTGAGTGGAGTAGGTGTTTCTTTTGGTTTAGACCGAATTTATTTGGTGATGGAAGAGTTAGATTTATTTCCTAAAACGGTTGCTAAATCATCTAAAGTACTATTTTTAAATTTTGGAGAAAAAGAAGCCGTTTATGCTTTAAAAGCCATTGCACAATTACGAAAAAACAATATTGCAGCAGAGCTGTATCCGGAACAAGTAAAACTAGGCAAGCAGTTTCAATACGCCGATAAAAAAGGTATAGCCTTTGCGGTTTTAGTAGGCGAAAAAGAGTTAAACGCAAATACGTTTACACTTAAAAATTTACAGTCTGGGGAGCAAACAAGTTGCACTTTAGAGCAATTGATTTCGCAACTTAGCTAGTTTGAAAACCAAAGGATATTCCTTTTCTCAAATTCATAAAATTGCAATTCCGGCCTTAATTGCGGGAGTTGCAGAACCGTTATTGTCCATAACCGATTCGGCTATAATAGGTAACAGTCCTTTTAAACCCGTAGAAAGTTTGGCAGCAATAGGTATAGTTGGTACATTTATTTCTATGCTTATTTGGGTGTTTGGTCAGGCTCGTTCGGCTTTGTCGGCTATAATTTCTCAATATTACGGTGCTAACGAGCTTCAAAAAATTAAGCAATTGCCAGCGCAATCTATTGCCTTTATTGTTGGTTTGAGTCTTTTGGTACTATTGCTTTCGTATCCTTTTGCCACATCTATTTTTTCGTTTTATAACGCTACAAATGAAGTGCTCCTTTTTTGTGTTTCGTACTTTAAAATCAGAATTATAGGTTTGCCTTTTGCACTTTATACGTTTGCGGTTTTTGGTGTATTTAGAGGTTTGCAAAACACACTATTTCCTATGGTTGTTGCTATTAGCGGAGCCGTTTTAAATATCTTACTCGACTTTTTATTGGTGTATGGTTACGGAATAGTACCCGCAATGGGAGTAGAAGGAGCCGCATTGGCTAGCGTAATTTCGCAAGTTTTTATGGCATTGTTTTCTACCTATTATTTATACAAAAAAACCATTTTCACACTGCAATTCTCTTTGCCTTTGCATCCCGAGTTAAAACGTTTTACAACAATGGTGCTCAATTTATTTGTGAGAACCTTGGCTTTAAATTTAGCCCTTTATTCGGGTACTTCTTATGCTACATCGTATGGTAAAACGTATATAGCTGCCTATACTATTGGCGTTAATTTATGGTTTTTAGGTGCTTTTATCGCCGATGGTTATGGAAGTGCGGGCAACATAATATCGGGTAAATTATGGGGCGAAAAAAATACAAAAGCGTTAAAAATTTTAAACAAACAATTAATGCAATACAGTTTTGTTTTAGGTATTGTAATGCTGACTTTGGGTTTGCTTTTTTACACTCAAATTGGTTTGTTTTTTACGACTGATAAAATAGTTTTACAGCATTTTTATGCCACTTTTTGGATTATATTATTAATGCAACCCATTGCTGCTTGTGCCTTTTTATTAGACGGAACTTTTAAAGGCATGGGGCAAATGGCTTTTTTAAGAAACGTATTGCTTGTTGCTACTTTTGTGGGTTTTGTGCCTACGCTTTTACTGTTGGATTATTTTAACCTAAAACTTCATGCTATTTGGACAGCTTTTGTAGTTTGGCTTTTGTTTAGAGGTGGTATTTTGTTTTTTAGGTTTAAAAGCTTAATTTTTATTTTGAAATAAATCAGTATTAGCAGAAACTAAAAATTTCATAATCCAGAAGGTCTTTATTTTGTTAGCTTTGCTGTAATATTATTGTTTGAATGGATTACAAATTCGCGTTATTTAGCTTTAATATGCATGACAGATTTTGTCATTTTTTATCGTTTATGTTTAATCATGTGTTTTTGTTTTTATTTTTGATTTATTAATAATTAAAACCTTAAATTATCATGAAAAAAATTATTTTAGTATTAAGTGTAGTTGTTTTAACAGCAACTAGTTGTACATCGTTAAACCATTCAATGAGAGAGCCTAATACTCGTTTAGAACTTTCAAAAAGTGATTTTAATTTGTCAGATCAAGTTTCGGCATCTGCAAAAACAACAAAAATTTTAAGTATTGACTTTGCTCGTCTTTTTAGTAAAAAAACAGGTACAATTGAGCAAGATAGATCGTATAGCGATTTATCAAGCGTAAGTATTCCAGTTATAGGTAATTTTATGAAGGACTACACATCAAATTATGCTCTATTTGAATTAATGGCAAAAAACCCAAATTATGATGTTGTCTTATATCCTCAGTATGAAACTAAAATCAGTCGTCCTTTCCTTGGTTTAGGATTTATTTTAAAAATCACTGATGTTAAGGCTACTGCTAGATTAGGTCAGTTGAAAAAATAATATTTTGATGTTTAAAAATTTAAAAGGCACTTTTTGTGCCTTTTTTTTATAATTTTAAATTTATATTTTTTAGGTAGTAAAAATTATAAAAGAATTATAAAATTTGAAGCTTCGATTGCGCGGAAATGTTTTCAGTGCCTGCAAAATCTCCCGACTTTGACGAAAAACAATTAAAAAATGAGAAAATTTATAACATGTTGTCTTTTACTTTTAATTTCATGTAATCAAAAAAAGGATAAGACAATAAATTTTAATACTGAAATTAAAACGGACACCATTAGAAGTTATTCTATCAATAGGGGCATTGTTTTATTAAATAATAGATATTATATTGGTTATAATTCACTAATTTTTGATAAAGAATTCCCTTCATGGATAAAAGACAGAAGCGGTGCGAATTATAGACCTGATAACTATGTTTTTCATCCTAGCCTTTCAGATATTAAAATACCATATGTGTTATTCAAAAGAAAAGATGAAGCTTATTTTAATGTGATTAAATATAATGATACTCTGCAATTTAAAATTTCTACCAACTCTGATTAGCGGTTTAGTTTATCATAACCAAAAACATATAAAAACAATAAACCCTTAATAAGTTAATTATTAAGGGTTTATTTTGTAGCGAGAACGAGATTTGAACTCGTGACCTCAGGGTTATGAATCCTGCGCTCTAACCAACTGAGCTACCTCGCCAGGTTACATTGGTTTGCTAATGCGGGTGCAAATATAATACTATTTAGTACTAAAGCAAACTATTTTAATTGAAAAAAAAATATTTTTTGAAGTTGTATATTTCGTTAATTATTTCTATATTTCAACTTTAAAATATAAACATGACCGAAAAAATTAAATACGAATTAGAATTTCCTATACACGCCTCACCATCATTATTATACAACTACATTTTTACACCTTCTGGTTTGTCAGAATGGTTTGCAGATAATGTAAACTCTAGAGGAGAATTATTTACCTTTATTTGGGACGAATCTGAAGAGAAGGCAAAACTAGTTTCTAAAAAAACGGGAGAACGTGTAAAATTTAAATGGTTAGATGAAGACGGAGAAGACACAGATTACTTTTTTGAATTAAAAATAATGGAAGACGATATTACTAAAGATGTGTCTTTGGTTGTGGTAGATTTTGCAGAACCAGATGAAGTAGAGGAATCTAAAATGTTATGGTCTAATCAAATTTCTGACCTAAAACACGTTATTGGGTCCATATAAAATAGATTTAAACCCGTATATTTGTCCCGCAATTAAAAGCGGGATTTTTTTATGATAAATTTTAACGGTACACTTACCAATTCTACAAATATTGAGCTTGTAAATAATAGAGGTTTTAACTATGGCGATGCTATTTTTGAAACGGTTAAAGTATTTGATAGCAAAGTGCTTTTTTTAGAGGATCATTACTTTAGATTAATGGCATCTATGCGAATTTGTAGAATGGAAATTGCAATGAATTTTACCATGGAGTATTTTGAAGAACAAATACTTTTGGTATCAAATGCGCTTAACTTAACACATGCAAGAGTTAGATTAACTGTGTATAGAGATGCAGCGGGTAAGTATTATCCAGAACAAAATAGCACACAGTTTGTTGTGGTTGCAGAACCAATAAATGAGCCGATGTATCTTTTTTCTGAAAAACCTTTTGAGGTAGAATTATTCAAAGATTTTTTTATTACCAAACAATTGCTTTCCACTTTAAAAACTACTAATAAAATGGAAGTTGTTTTGGCAAGTATTTTTGCTGAAGAAAATGACTATAATACTTGTTTAATGTTAAACAATGAAAAACAAGTTATAGAAGGTGTTAAGGGAAATTTATTTATGCTTAAAGGCAATAAATTAACTACACCACCAATTACAGATGGTTGCTTAAATGGTGTTATGCGCAAGCAAATTTTAGCAATAGCAAAAAAAATTGAAGATTTAGAGGTAGTAGAAGAATCGATTTCTCCTTTTGATTTACAAAAGGCAGATGAATTGTTTTTAACCAATGTAATTTCGGGAATTCAACCAATTACCAAATACCGTAAAAAAGAATTTAAAACCGAATTTTCGGGTCGTTTAGTAAATAGACTAAATGCTTTAATTCGACTTAATTAAAGTTAGGATTTTCTGGTGCGTTACTAAATAAAAGATATTCGCCACCTTGTGCCTCAATTTTTTCTTTCCAAATGTTTTTGGTACTTATGCTAAGTAGCGTAGTTTGGTGAATATTTGGACTAGTAATCCACGATTTACTTCTTATTTCGGTTTCTAATTGATTTACTGCCCATCCGGAGTAGCCCAAGAAAAAGCGAATTTGATTTTTTTGAAGTAGGTTTGTTTTTATTAATAATACTACCTTTTCGAAATCACCTCCCCAATAAATACCATTTTCAATTTCAATGCTGTTGGGAATTAAATGTGGAACGGTGTGAATAAAATATAAATTATCTGTTTCTACAGGGCCACCGATAAAAACAGTATATAGCGCATCTATTTCGGGTATAAGATCGTTTAAAGTAAATGCAGAGGGTTTGTTTATTATAAAACCAACGCAGCCGGTAGAATTATTTTCGGTTAAAAGAATTACAGCTCTGTTGAAGATGTTTTCCTCAAACAAAGAAGGCTCTGCAATTAGTAGATTTCCTTTGGTTAATAATTCATTTTGCATAAGCTAAAGATATAAAAAAACCCCGCAATTGCGAGGTTTTTATATAATAAATAAATATATTATTTATTTACTGCACCTTCTAATTCAGCACCAGCTTTGAATTTTACAACATTTTTAGCTGCAATTTTGATTGTTTTTCCTGTTTGAGGATTTCTACCATCTCTTGCTGCTCTAGCGTTTACAGACCAAGATCCGAAACCTACTAAAGAAACTCTTCCACCTTTTTGAAGTGTCCCACCTACGTTAGATAAGAAAGATTCTAATGCTAATTTTGCTGCTGCTTTTGTAATTCCTGCAGATGCTGCCATAGCATCAATTAATTCTGATTTGTTCATAATAGTTAATTTATTATTGGTTAAACTTTATTTGATACACAAATTTACACGTAAAGTTGGATTACACAAGCATTTGCAAGCTTAACAACGGTAAATGTTAATAAATAATGCGATTTGTTTATAACCTAAGCTTGTTTTATTAAAAAACCCTACATTTATAGAGCCATTGCATCTTCGGAGAGGTTGGTTCCGTTTAAGAAATCATTTATGCTCATTTTTCGTTTACCCGGAAATTGAATTTCGTTTATTTCTAAATAACCATTTGAACAATAAATTTTCATGCTGTTTTTTGAAACTGCAATTTTACCGTTTTTAAAGCTGTGTTTTTCTACTATAAATAAAGCTTTGTATATTTTAGTAGCATAACTTTGTTCGTTATCTAAAATGGAACACCAAGCGGCAGGGTAGGGTGATAAACCTCTAATGTGATTATGAATTTGTTCGCCTGTCCATTCCCAATTTATTTTACAATTGTCTTTATTTAATTTATATGCGGTTTTTAGTTCGTTAGTGTCTATTTGAATTACAGGTTTACAATTGTTGTTTTCAATTAAATTAAGTGTTTCTATTACTGTTTCTGCTCCTAAAAAAATTAATTTGTCGTGTAGTTCACCTGCGCTTTCGTTTTCGCCTATATTGGTTTCTTTTTTAAGAATTACAGCGCCTGTGTCTATTTTATCATCAATAAAAAAAGTAGTAACACCTGTTTTTGTTTCACCATTTATAATAGCCCAATTTATTGGTGCTGCTCCTCTGTATTGTGGTAATAAAGATGCATGAAGATTAAATGTACCATGTTTAGGCATGTTCCAAACTACTTCGGGTAACATTCTAAAGGCTACTACTATATTTAAATTTGCGTTTAGAGCTGCTAATTCTTCTAAAAAAGCTGGGTCTTTTAGGTTTGTAGGTTGTAATACATTTAATTTTTTTTCAACTGCATATTTTTTAACTGCACTTTCGTGAATTTTTTGTCCTCTACCTGCAGGTTTGTCTGCAACTGTAATTACGCCAACTACATTATATTTGTTTTTAAGTATATGGTCTAAAATCCCAACCGCAAAATCGGGAGTTCCCATAAATACTATTCTTAATTTATCTGTCATTTTAGGCTAAATTTTGAGTTCATAAATTCTATTTTTTTTATTTCTAATAAACTTTTTAAGGTAGAAATTAAATCGTTGTTATTGCAATTTAATAAATGACCTAATTCTAAAGAGGTAAGAGGTTCTTTTTCTAGTGTATTTAAAATGGCTGTTTTTAAATTAGATTTTTCTAATTCGTTACAACAAAAACTACATTTTCCGCAATTTGTGTTTTTTTCTTCGCCAAAATAGGCTAAAAGCATAGTGTTTTTGCATTTATCCGTATTAGAAATCCAATGCAATACTTGTTTAAATTGTTCTATTTTTAATTCGTTTTGCTGTTTTAAAAACGGAATTACTCTAGACATTGTATAGTCGTCTTCACGCGGTTCTAAGTAATAAATAGTTGTGTCTAATTGCAATTCATTTAGAGTTAAAATTTCTTCTAACTTTAATTTTTCTAAAACGGCATATACAGTTTCAGAATTTGTTTCAGCATGTTTTGCTATTTTACTAATATTTATTCCTGTTTCATACTCTAAAACACCAGCATAAAGACGTAAAATACTGTTTAATATTTTTCCTTTTTTAGGATGTAAACTGCAATAACGAATTGTTTCTTTGCTGCTTAGTAAAAGTTTAATTTTTGGTAATTTAGTTTGTTTGTTTTCTAAAAATAATAAACCTTGCTTGTCTAAAAACATAAAAGCAGTATGTACTTTTATAATAGATAAATTGTATTTACTACAAAAATCACTCAATTTTAACTGGTGTTTTACATCTTGTCCTTCGCCATAAGCAATTTTTAAATAACTGTTTAGCTTTTTGTATATGTGTTTAAGTTCTTCGGGTAGTAATATGGTGTTTAAAAAACGCTGTTGTTGTAGTTTAATTTCATAATCATTAGTAATAACTAAAGCAGTTGCTTCTTGGTTATCCCTTCCTGCTCTTCCGCTTTCTTGGTAATAGTTTTCTAAGTTTAAAGGTAAGTCCCAATGTAAAACCAAACCTACATTGCTTTTATCTATTCCCATACCAAATGCATTTGTAGCAACTATAACTTTTACCTTATTGTTTATCCACAGATCCATGTTTTTGTCTTTTTCTTTTAACGTCATTCCGCCATGGTACGAAGTGCTATTAATGGTATTACTGTTTAAAAGTATTTCTAATTCTTTTGTCTTTTTTCGTGTTGAAACATATATAATTACAGCTTCTTTCGTTTTTTTTAAAACCTCTAATAAATAGGTAACTTTTTGGCTTGTATAAGTAATTCTGTAACTTATGTTTTTTCGTTCGAAAGAAGCATTAAATTCGGTAGGTTTATCTAATGCTAAAAGTGTTTTTATTTCTTCTTTTACCCCTAAAGTTGCTGTTGCCGTTAATGCTATAAACGGAGTAGTTGCAAAATGTTTTTTAAGTTCTTTAATTTTTAAATAAGAAGGTCTAAAATCTTGTCCCCATTGACTTACACAATGTGCTTCATCTATTGCAATTAGGTTTAAGTTTAATTTACCAATCCGTTCTAAAACCCAATCCTGTTGCAGTCTTTCGGGTGCTATGTATAAAAATTTATAATCGCCATAAAGGCAGTTGTCTAGCAAATTGCTTGTTTCTTCGGTCGTTAAACTTCCAATTAAGGCAACTGCTTTTATATTTTTATTTTTAAGTTGGTTTACTTGGTCTTTAATAAGTGCTGTTAAGGGTGAAATTACCAGGCAAACACCAGGCTTAACCAATGCAGGCACTTGATAGCAAACCGATTTTCCGCCCCCTGTTGGTAATAGTGCAAGTGTATCTTTAGCTAACAAAACATTAGATATAATTTCCTCTTGTTGAGGTCTAAATGTATTGTGCTTATAATATGCTTGTAAAACCTCTAGTGGTGTTTGCATTTAAAGTTTTTCTTTAATAAAATTAATGCGGTTTTTTACAGTGTCTTTAGGGACTTCCGTCCAGTTATAATTATAACTTTTATATTTATTTAAAAGTGCTTTTTCTATGGCTTTTGCTTCGGCTAAACTTTCGTATCTCTCATTATCTTGTTGGTATATTTCTTCCCAAATAGGTAAAAAGAAAAGATGTGTATATTGGTGTTTTTTTGCCGAAATTTCAAAATACTCGGGGTACTCAGTTTCTTTATAATCCATATAAGCTAGTACATCTGGTATGCCTCTGTCTATAAAAACCACCTTTTCTACTGCTGCTTCTGCTGCAATAAATTGCTTTTCTCTACCTTCTAATAATTTTTGACTAAAAAGCAATGGGTCAGTTAAAAAGAGCTGTGCTATACCTTGTTTTTGAGCTTCTTTAATTACAGTTCTAGAAACTTCTTCTAGGCAAAGAAAGCCTTCTTTTTCTAACCCTTTAATTAAAGTTGTTTTGCCACTTCCGGGCCCACCAATAAGTGCAATTATTTTTTTTTGCATTGTAATTAAATATAAAGCAAAAATACATAAATCTCATTGTTTTAGGCTAAAAAACAAAAAAATTACTCAGAATTATCTTTTTTAAGTATAATGATTTATATTTGTGATAAATATTGAATGATGCAACAAAATCCAGAAGAATTTTATGCTCGTCTCAAAGAGCAATTAGTAGATTCTACACTGTGGCCTTCTGAATACTTATACAAATTTATTGTACCAACAGATCCTAATAAAGTAAAGCAAATAACTGATGCTTTTGATAATATGGGAGCTGTAATAAAATCGAACATTTCTAAAACAGGAAAATTCACTTCGGTTTCTGTAAATGTTACCATGAAGAGTGCTCAGAGTGTTATAGATAAATACAAACAACTTTCTGTAGTGGAAGGAATTATTTCGTTATAAAAATTATGATTGATAACAAACAAGATGCTGTTTTTAACTTAGAATACAATGCTGAGCGAACGCATTTAATTATTCCCGAATACGGAAGACACATACAAAAGCTCATTGATTTAACAAAAGCAATAACCAATAAAGATGAACGCAATAAAGCGGCAAATCAGGTTATAAAAATAATGGGAACTATGAATCCGCATTTGCGCGATGTTCCCGATTTTCAGCATAAATTATGGGATCAGCTTTTTGTTATGTCTAATTTTGAATTAGATGTAGATTCGCCTTACCCAATACCAACCGAAGAGGTTTTAAACCAAAGACCAGAGCCGTTAGGTTATCCTCAAAACTTTCCAAAATACCGCTATTATGGTAATAATATCAAATACATGATAGATGTTGCTATGCAAAATG
>CBFIIG010000042.1:0-13412 GCA_965662615.1 Flavobacterium sp. | reverse complement strand
TATATATGTGGTGTAACGCCGTCAACCGACATTATTTTGTCCATGTTTTGATAGTAAACGGGGCCAGTATGCTTTTCTTCGCCAACTAAATTTACCATAACTGCGGCAACTTTACTCATAGTGTTTCCTAACGGCAAACCTATAATTGCACGAATGTGGTTTTCAAATTGCGAAGTAAAACTACCCTCTATACTATAATGTCCAGAATTATGTGGGCGAGGAGCAACCTCGTTTATTAAAATTTCATCATCTTTAGTTAAAAACATTTCAACTGCCAATAAACCTACGTGGTTATAGGCTTGCGAAACGGCTAAAGCTGCAGCTTGTGCTTTTTCGGCAATTTCTTTACTTATTCTGGCAGGGCAAATTACATACTCCACTTGGTTGGCTTCTGGGTGAAACTCCATTTCTACAACAGGATATGTAGCAACTTCACCTTTTGCCGAACGAGCCACAATTACGGCTAATTCAGTTTTAAAATCTACTAAATCTTCCGTTATACATTCTACATCGGGTAGATTAATAAGGTCTAAAGTAGAGCGAACTATTTTCACACCCATACCATCATACCCAAACTCGGCACATTTCCAAACAAAAGGGAAGTTAAGCGTGTCTTTAGTTAAAGCTTCTTTAAGTTGATTTAAACCAACAAAACGATTATAACCCGAAGTTGGAATGCTGTTTTTTATATAAAAATCTTTCTGTTTTCCTTTGTTTTGAATTAAACGCAAGGTTTTTGGCGAAGGATAAATAGGCAAACCTTCTTCTTCTAATTTATCTAAAGCGTCTAGATTTACATTTTCAATCTCTATGGTTAGCAAATGTACCATTTTTCCAAATTTGTAAACGGTATCAAAGTCCATTAAGCCACCTTTATAGAAAGCATTACAGCCAAATCTAGCTGGGGCTTCGTCGCTTGGGTCTAGTACTAAAGTTTGTATGTCGTATTTTCGGGTTTCGGCAAGTATCATTTTACCTAATTGACCACCGCCTAAAATACCTAGTTTAAAATCAGAAGAAAAATAGTTCATGTTTTATTTGAAATTTTTACAAAGATAACAAATACAACTATTTTCAACCCTATTTTATATCTTCTTTAATACATGTCGAGCAGCGGCTTGATATGCCGGACTATGATCTGCGGCATCATCTATTAAAATTTGCTTTAAAGTGTCGTGTACCCAAGGATATTTTTTACCTAAAACAAAGAGTGTTTTAATAGCGTAATACTTTGTAGCCACCTTTTCAGTACCAATTAATCTGTCTAAACTTACTTCAATTATAATATGTTCTTGCTCTTTGGTTAAAGAAATGCCGTTTTTACGGTGATTACTATTAGCTAAAAACATACATATCTTAGCTGCGGGTCTTTTACTTGAATCGTTTGTTATATTTGGTAAAACAGAGCAAAATGGATTAAAAAAAGGAATAAAAAGTTTTAATTTTTTTTCGCATACCAACTCCAAAACCCAAAAGGCTTTAACATGGTGTTGGTGCTTTAAATTAAAAGCAATTTCAACTAGTTCGACTATATTTTCTTCTGTTTTTAAACAAAAATTAGCCAAGCTAACCCTGCTTTTTTTATGCGAAGTACTTTCTTCTATTTTTTTAAATAATACACTATTCATTTTTCAAAAATACAAAACCAAACCCAAACTATATTAATTGAGCAAGTTTGAAGTTTAAAAAAGGCATAAACTTTGTATATTTGTTTTTTTATACTAATCAACACAATCACATGATCAACATTGTACTATTCGGAAAACCAGGAGCAGGAAAAGGAACACAAGCCGAATTTCTTAAAGAAAAATACAACTTAACGCATTTGTCAACGGGCGATATCTTTCGTTTTAATATGAAAAATGATACGGCTTTAGGTAAAGAGGCCAAAGGATATATAGAACAAGGTGATTTGGTGCCAGATAGTTTAACCATAAAAATGCTTCAAGACGAAGTTGAAAAAAACAGCGATTCTAAGGGTTTTTTGTTTGATGGTTTTCCAAGAACCATTGCACAAGCAGAAGCATTAGATGCATTTTTAGTAACAAAAAAATGGTCGGTTACTGCTACAGTTGCTTTAGAGGCAGATGATGAAATTTTAGTAAAACGACTTTTAGAACGTGGAAAAACCTCAGGAAGAGCAGACGACCAAGACGAAGAAAAAATAAGAAACCGTTACCAAGAATATAACGAAAAAACCGCACCATTAATGGGGTTTTATAAAGAACAAGATAAGTTTTATGCAGTAAATGGTATAGGTACTATTCAAGAAATCACAGAGCGTCTTTCTAAAGTTATTGACAGTTTGTAATTCAATTTTATGAGACTGGCTTTATTTCTTTTTATTTCTTTTTTTGTTCATTCTCAATCTAAATTGAATTTTGTTGAAGATATTAAAACAAGTGAAACTCTTTTTGTTCTAGAAATTGCAAAAACTATGAATTTTAAAGAGAAATCTATAGATAGTTTATGCTTGCAAAATCCTATTTTATTTAAAAATTTCGATGCATTAAAAGATTTTGAAGAAGAAATTAATAATTCAATTTATAAGTTAGATTATTTAATTGAAAAAACAACTTATGAATCTGGTAAAATTGCTTATACAATTCATTTTTTTGTTTTAAAAGATGAAGAGCAATTTTCTAAATTATATATTATTTACAAGCCTTTGGGAGATTTAATGGAATTATATTTGATGCAAATTGATAATAATAAAATTATTGAAATTATGAAAAGGGATTGGTACGAGGAAAATAATATGGCTCCACCACCACTTCCTCCATATCCAAATAAATAATTTATTTTAAACATAAAAAAGGAGCTTCCGTTGGTCGCTCTTTTTTTATGTTTAAAATCTAAATCTATAATGTGTTGAGGTGTAGCTTCGTTTTAAGTAATAAATCATACCTTTGCAAAATAATTGAGAGATTGTTTTTTACAATCGCTATTTAGAATAAAAGTTATGACAGAAGGTAATTTTGTAGATTACGTAAAAATATATCTAGCATCTGGTAAAGGCGGTAAAGGTTCTACGCATTTACACAGAGAAAAATTTATTGAAAAAGGTGGTCCAGACGGAGGAGACGGAGGAAGAGGTGGTCACATTTATATGCGTGGAAACAAAAACCTATGGACGCTTTTTCATTTAAAGTTTGTACGACATGTAAAAGCAGGTCACGGTGGTGATGGTGGTAGCAGTAGAAGTACAGGTTCCGATGGTGAAGATAAATATTTAGATGTGCCATTAGGAACTGTTGTAAAAGATAAAGATACGGGTGATGTTTTGTTTGAAATTACCGAAGACGGTGAAACTAAAATAATTGCCAAAGGTGGTAAAGGTGGATTAGGAAACTGGCATTTTAGAAGTTCAACCAACCAAACACCACGTTATTCTCAGCCAGGTATGCCGTCTGAAGAATTAGATATTATTTTAGAATTAAAAGTTTTGGCAGATGTAGGTTTAGTAGGTTTTCCAAATGCAGGAAAATCAACCTTACTGTCTGTTTTAACTTCTGCAAAGCCAAAAATTGCCGATTACGCTTTTACAACTCTAAAACCAAATTTAGGAATTGTATCGCATAGAGATTTTCAATCGTTTGTAATTGCAGATATTCCTGGAATTATAGAAGGAGCAGCAGAAGGAAAAGGTTTAGGACATTACTTTTTACGTCATATAGAACGAAATTCAACACTTTTATTTTTAGTTCCTGCAGATGCAGATGATATTAAAAAAGAATATGAAATTTTGTTAGATGAATTACGAAGATATAATCCAGAAATGTTAGACAAAGACCGTTTGTTGGTAGTTTCTAAAGAAGATATGTTAGACGAAGAGCTTAAAACAGAAATGAAAGCTCAACTGGATAAAGAATTAAAAGGAGTGCCGTATTTGTTTATTTCATCGGTAGCGCAAATAGGTTTGCAAGAGTTAAAAGACGAACTTTGGAAAATGCTTAACGTATAATAATAAAAAAATCCTGCAATTAGCAGGATTTTTTTATGTGTTTCCGTTTCTATTTATAAAGCTGGAATACGTAATACTTGACCAGGATAAATTTTATCTGGGTGAGAAAGCATAGGTTTGTTTGCTTCAAAAATAGCATGGTATTTATTAGACTCTCCATAAAATTGTTTTGCAATTTTAGATAAATTGTCTCCGCTAACTACCGTGTGAAACTGAGCTTCATCTGCTGGGACTTCAACTTCCATTAAATTGTTTACTTTGTCAACACCAGAAACATTTCCTAATGTTAAAGCAATTTTTTCAGCATCCATTTGGTTTTCTACTTCCCCTTCTAAAGTCACATCATCTTCTACTAACGATATTTTTATAGATTTATAAGGCAATTCTAGACCTTTTACATGTGCCAATAAAGCACTTGCTTTTAATGTTGCTTTTTCTTCTTTTGGTGCTTCTTCCTCTTTTTTGCCAAAAAGTTTTGCACCTGCATTTTTTACAAAAGATATTAATCCCATAGTTTTTATTTTTTTAGTGAGTTTAAATTTACTAATGCTATTTGATAAAGTTCATTTTTTTCGATGGAATACATAAAAATCAGTTTAACAAAGAATGCTCTAAATAGTACATTTTTATTAGATATTTTTAACATATATAAGTATTTAAAAAAAGTATATTTGTAAAATGAAAAGGTTAGTATTGCTTTTTTTATTTGTGTTTTCTTCTCTTTTTTCTCAAAATAAATACGAGGAAGGAGAGCGCTTATATAATGCCAAAAAGTTAACAGAAGCACAAAAAATTTATACTTTACTATATACCGAAAACCCAAAAGATCTATTTGCAATAGAACGTTTAGGAGATATTGCTGTTGCCAAAACCGAATGGGAAAAAGCTAAATTATATTTTAAAAAATTGATTTTACATTCCCCTAAAAACGCAAATTATCATTATAAATACGGAGGAGCCGTAGGTTTGCATGCTAAAAATTGCAATAAATTTAAAGCTCTAGGCATGCTAGATGAAATTGAGAATTCTTTTTTAAAAGCAATCATTTTAGATCCAAAACACATAGACGCGCGTAAAGCGTTAGTTTCTTATTATTTAGAAGTTCCGGGAATTGTTGGTGGAAGCCTTTCTAAGGCAAAAATGTATGCTAAAGAACTTTCACAGATTTCTGTAAAAGAGGGGCAATGGGCAAATGCTCAAATTCAAAATCATTTAAACTAAAACGCTTTTTCTTTTTTGAAGTTATAAAACTATTGTATTTTTGGTTTTTAAAATCAAATCACCATGCACATACATTTTATAGCTATTGGCGGTGCAGCTATGCACAACTTGGCTTTGGCATTACACCATAAAGGAGAAAAAGTAACAGGTAGTGACGACGCAATTTTTGAGCCTTCAAAATCGAGGTTACACAAATACGGTTTATTACCCGAAACTTTAGGTTGGTTTGAAGATAAAATTACACCTCAAATAGATGCTGTAATTTTGGGTATGCATGCAAAAGCAGATAATCCAGAATTGGTTAAAGCCAAAACTTTGGGTTTAAAAATATATTCGTATCCCGAATTTTTATACGAGCAATCTAAAAATAAAACACGAGTAGTAATAGGTGGTTCGCATGGTAAAACCACTATAACTTCTATGATTTTGCACGTGTTGCATTATTTCGATATAAAAGTAGATTACATGGTAGGCGCTCAGTTAGAAGGGTTTGATACCATGGTGCATTTAACAGATACAAACGATTTTATTGTTTTGGAAGGTGATGAGTATTTATCATCAGCATTAGATATGCGTCCAAAATTTCATTTATACCAGCCTAACATTGCTTTAATTTCTGGAATTGCATGGGATCATATTAATGTATTTCCTACTTTTGAAAATTACGTTGAACAGTTTGAAATTTTTGTAAATAAAATTACAAATGGCGGTATTTTGGTTTATAACGAAGAAGATGCTTGGGTTAAAAAAGTAGCTGTGGATTCTGTAAATACTATTCGTAGATTGCCTTATGCAACACCAGAATATACTGTAGAAGACGGAACAACTTTATTAGCAACTTCTGAAGGCGATATGCCAATTGAAGTTTTTGGAGCACATAACCTTAATAATTTAGCAGGCGCTAAATGGATTTGTCAAAACATGGGAGTAGATGAAGCCGATTTTTACGAAGCCATTGCCTCTTTTAAAGGAGCATCTAAGCGTTTAGAGAAAATTGCTTCAAATAAAACAGCTGTAGCTTACAAAGATTTTGCACATTCGCCAAGTAAGGTAAAAGCCACTACACAGGCGGTTAAAAACCAATACCCAAACCGAAATGTAATTGCGTGTTTAGAGTTGCATACTTATAGTAGTTTAAACGCAGAATTTTTACAAGAATACGAAGGTGCATTAGATGCCGCAGACGAAGCCGTGGTTTTTTATTCGCCAGATGCGGTAAAAATAAAACAGCTAGAAGAAGTTTCTTATGAGCAAATTGCTGCTGCTTTTAAACGCAGCGATTTAAAAATATATACAGATCCAACGGCATTTAAAGCGTTTTTATTTAATCAAACTTTTACCAATTCGGCATTGGTGCTTATGAGTTCTGGTAATTATGGTGGATTAGATTTTGATGCACTAAAAGCAAAGTTTTAGTAGTTTTATTCGGTTGTTTTTCTTATTTTTAAAAACCCAAATCGTATATTTTAAATGATTTAAATGAAAGAAAACAACCATTTATCCATTAAAAACTGGGCGGAAGATGACAAACCCAGAGAAAAGTTAATGCTTAAAGGCAAAGCCGTGTTAAGCGATGCCGAGTTATTGGCAATACTTATAGGATCGGGTAGTAGAAACGAATCTGCCGTGCAACTCAGCCAACGGATTATAAACAAATACGAAAACTCTCTTTTTCAATTGGGGCAACAAGCCGTAGATGCTTTAATGCAGTTTAAAGGTATAGGCGAAGCTAAAGCTATAACTATTGTAGCTGCATTAGAGTTAGGTAGAAGACGCAAAGTAGAAAAAGCTCCAAAACAAGAAATTATAAACAGCAGCCAGTCGGTTTTTAAAATAATGCAACCTTTAATTGGTGACCTCACACACGAAGAATTTTGGGTTTTGTATTTAAACAATTCAAATAAGGTAATTTATAAAAACCAATTATCTAAAGGCGGAATGACCGCAACTGTTGTAGATGTTCGTTTGGTATTTAAAACCGCTTTGGAAAAAAATGCTGTTGCACTTATTTTGGTGCACAACCACCCTTCGGGAAAATTACAACCCAGTGAAGCCGACAAGCAAATTACGCAAAAAATAAAAGCTGCAGGCGAACAAATGGATGTAAAATTATTAGATCATTTAATTATTACACAAAAAGATTATTTTAGTTTTTTAGACGAGCATATTTTTTAAATAAATTTTAAGAAATAAATGGTTCTAAAGCAGTAAATTGCAGTTTTAATTTCAGAAGCATTTAAAAAGCAATGATATCAACTAAAGACATAACTTTTTCTTACCAAGAAGACCAAACATTCTTATTGCCCGATTTGCATTGTGATGAAAGGAATACAATATTAATAACAGGCGATTCTGGTAAAGGGAAAACAACTTATTTGCATCTTTTGGCAGGTTTGTTACAAGCTAAAACAGGTGAAATTGTTATTGATGGTACAAATTTAAAGAACCTTTCTAATAAAAAAAGAGACCAATTTAGAGGAGAAAATATAGGTGTAGTGTTTCAACAATCGCATTTTATTCAAGCTTTTTCTGTTTTAGAAAATTTAGAAATGGCAAGCACACTTGGTTCTGGGAAAGCAAATACTCAAAAAGCTAAAGAATTATTGTCTCGTTTGGGTTTAAAAACTCAAATGCAAAAAAAGCCACATCAGTTGAGTTTGGGTCAACAACAACGTGCGTCAATTGCACGTGCAGTAATTAATGAGCCTAAATTAATTTTAGCCGATGAACCAACCAGTAGTTTAGACGATAAAAATGCTTCTCAAGTAATAGAATTACTTACTC
The DNA here is from genome assembly GCA_965662615.1 of Flavobacterium sp. Classification (GTDB taxonomy): domain Bacteria; phylum Bacteroidota; class Bacteroidia; order Flavobacteriales; family Flavobacteriaceae; genus Flavobacterium. The sequence continues at coordinate 5,443 of CBFIIG010000042.1, read as the reverse complement.
AACTTAGCAAAGATTATAAAGCGGCATTGGTTATTGTAACTCACGATAGTAGAGTTATTAATCAATTTACTAATAAACTAACACTCGTATGATTTTTAAATTAGCTTGGCGTAATATTATTTTTAAACCCCTAAATACATTGTTAAGTGTGGTATTGTTAACGGCTAGTGTGGCAATAATTACCCTTTTAATTTTGTTGCAAAACCAGTTCGAAGATAAATTTAACTCCAATATAGAAGGAGTAGATTTGGTTTTAGGAGCAAAAGGAAGTCCGTTACAGTTAATTCTGTCTTCGGTGTATCAAGTTGATGCACCAACAGGAAATATTTCTTTTGATTCTGCCAAAGTATGGATGGAACATCCGTATGTAGAAAAAGCAATTCCATTGGCTTTTGGGGATAACTATAAAGGATTTAAAATTTTAGGAACTACAACAGATTATTTAGAAAAATATAAGCTTACTTTAAATAATGGCAAACTTTTCAAACATAATTTTGATGTTGTTGTTGGGAGTCAAGTTGCCGAGAAATTAAATTTAAAGTTGGGTGATGCATTTTTTGGAGCTCATGGACATGCAGAGCAAGGCGAAGTACACGACAGTTATGCCTATAAAGTAGTTGGTATAGCAAATGAAAGTGGTAAGGTTGCAGATAATCTTATTTTATGCAATATACCAAGTGTTTGGCAAATGCATGCTGGTCACGATCACGATCACGATCACGAGGCTGAATCTACAAATCCACCCCACGGCGAAGAAGGACACGTCCATAGCGAAGACGAAGAACATGACCATGAAGAACATGTTAACCCTGCTCATGGCGAAGAAGGGCATGTTTGTGACGCACACGACCACGAAGATCACGCTGGTCATGACCATGGAGAAACTGTAAATCCACCACACGGAGAAGACGGACACATACATAGCGATCACGAAAACGATATGTCTATAGATACGCCAAATATGGATATTACTTCGGTATTAATAAAATTTAGAAATAAAATGGGTTTTGTTATGTGGCCAAACATAATAGCTCAAAATACCAATATGCAAGCGGCTTCTCCTGCTGTTGAAATTAACAGGTTGTTTACGCTTTTTGGTGTTGGGATTACAGGTTTGCAGTATTTGGCCTATGCCATAATGTTTATATCGGGCTTGTCTATTTTTATAGCTCTATACAATACCTTAAAAGAGCGTAAGTACGAATTTGCTTTGTTGCGTGTGCAAGGAGCTAAAAGAAGCCAACTTTTAATTTTGGTGCTTTTAGAAAGTATTTTACTGTGTATCGTAGGTTTTATTTTTGGTACGATTTTGGGTAGAGTAGGGTTGTATGTTCTTTCTACACTATCAGAATCAGAATTTAAAATGAATTTTGACCCTTTTGTGTTCCATTGGAAACAAGAAGGTTTATTACTAATAATCACATTACTTGTAGGTATTTTGGCAGCGGTTATACCAGCCATTAAGGCTTACACACTTAATTTATCTAAAACATTAGCAAATGCGTAATTATATTAAAATTTCAATGGCACTTTTTGTTGCCTTTTTTATGTTTAGTTTTTCAGCTTCAAATATTGACAGAAGTTTAGAAAAAGAAACTATTGTGGTAACTGATACTTTAACGTGGTCGCTTTTGGCAAAAATTGACTATCAAAAAAAGCCAAATAAAACATACGGAGAAGTTATGTTCCCAGTTATAAATCCAAAATTAAAAGCGACTAATAAAAAAGAAGTGGTAATGAGCGGATTTATAATTCCTATAGACGCTAAAAATTATGCCTTAAGTAAAAATGTGTTTGCAGCTTGTTTTTTCTGCGGAAAATCGGGGCCAGAATCTATTGCAGGCATCAAATTTAAAGGAGCAACACCAAGGTTAAAAACCGACCAATATGTTACCATTAAAGGTACTTTTAGATATAATGATTCTGACGTGGAAGATTGGATTTATCACATTGAAAATGCAGAAATCACAGAAGGTAACTAATGGTAAAAAAACATATTTTTTTTGATTTAGATCATACGCTTTGGGATTTCGATAAAAATTCGGGTTTTGCTTTTGAAACCATTTTTGAAAAGCACAACATCGCTTTAGATTGTAATTTGTTCTTAAAACATTATGTACCAATAAATCAGGAATATTGGCGAAAATACCAAATGAATGAAGTAACGCATCAAGAATTGCGTTTTGGTAGATTTAATGATGTTTTTAAAATTTTAAATTATGAGGTTTCAGCAGATTTTATAGATCAAATGTCGGAAGATTATATTTTACATTTACCCGACAATAATTATTTATTTGATGGCGCTGTTGAGGTTTTAGAATATTTAAATAAAAAATATTTACTACATATTATTACAAACGGGTTTAGTGAGGTGCAGGATAAAAAGTTAGAGCGTTCGAACATAAAACACTTTTTTAATACGGTAACTAATTCTGAAAAAGCAGGTCAAAAAAAGCCACATCCAGTTATTTTTAACACTGCTTTAAAGTTGGCAAACGCCACTAAAGAAGAATCTATAATGATAGGCGATAGTCCAGAAGCAGACGTAAAAGGAGCTTTAGATTTTGGAATTGATGCTGTTTTTTTTAACCCAGAAGAGCAAAAAATCAATTTCGAAACAAAACAAATTAGGCATTTAAAAGAGTTAATGACTTTTCTTTAATAGCCATATTTATCTTCCCAGCGGTTTTTTAAAAATTTACGTAATTCTTTTTCTCTGGTATTATCACCTGGTTGAAAAAGAACCGTATTTTCTATTTCTTTAGGGAAGTATTCCTGTGTTGCAAAATTGTTGTTATAATCGTGTGAATACTTGTATTCTTCGCCATAACCCAATTCTTTCATAAGTAGCGTTGGAGCATTGCGTAAATGCAAAGGAACGGGTAAGTCGCCAGTTTGTTTTATTATTTGTTGTGCTTTATTAATTGCCATATAGCTGGCATTACTTTTTGCCGAAGTAGCTAAATACACCACACATTGGCTTAGGATAATTCTACTTTCTGGGAAACCAATAGTGCTCACCGCCTGAAATGTGTTGTTTGCCATAATAAGTGCTGTTGGGTTGGCATTGCCAATGTCTTCACTGGCTAGAATAAGTAATCTTCGGGCAATAAATTTTACATCTTCGCCGCCTTCTATCATTCTTGCTAACCAATATACCGCTGCATTTGGATCACTACCTCTAATGGATTTTATAAATGCCGAAACAATATCATAATGTTGTTCACCTGTTTTGTCATATAGAACGGTATTTTTTTGAGCAAATTGCAAAACCAAATCATTTGTAATTTTAACATCATCCGTCTTTTGTGCATTGATAACTACTTCAAAAATATTTAGTAATTTTCTACCATCACCGCCCGAAAGTCGCAAAAGTGCTTCGGTTTCTTTTAATTCAATTTTTATTTTTTGCAGCTCTTCATCTTCATTTATGGCTCGGTGTAACAAAGCCTCAAGATCTTGTTTTTTAAAAGCTTCTAAAATATAAATTTGACAACGCGAGAGTAATGCTGGAATTACCTCAAAACTTGGGTTTTCTGTGGTGGCGCCAATAAGAGTTACCCAACCTTTTTCTACTGCTGCTAGTAACGAGTCTTGTTGTGATTTACTAAAACGGTGAATTTCGTCTATAAATAAAATGGGATTTTTAGAGGTAAATAAACCGCCACTTTGTTTGGCTTTTTCTATAACTTCTCTAATGTCTTTTACACCTGCGTTAATTGCACTAAGTTCGTAAAAAGGTCTCTTGCTTTCGGCTGCCATTATTTGTGCCAAAGTAGTTTTACCTGTTCCCGGTGGTCCCCACAAAATTAAACTGGGTAAAATCCCTTTTTTAATTTGGTGCGTTAAAGCTCCATTTTCGCCCACCAAATGGGTTTGGCTTATATAGTCTTCTATTTTTTTGGGACGAATACGTTCTGCTAATGGTGCTTTCATAGCGTAAAAATACTGTTTTTATATTAATTTTTAAAGCTGTACTTCTGTCAAAAAGACACCCTTTTTATTTTGGCTTATTCTTTGACTTGTTTTAATAATGAAAAAGAACAGAACAGCTGCTTTACATAATGATAATCCGTTTACATTTAGTTTAAACGTATTTTACCTGCCTTTTATATCTGTTTTATTATTGGGTTTAATTTTTTATGCAGAGCAACATTATATTGGAGATCTAGGTCATTATGGAATATATCCACGGGAATGGTTTGGTTTAAAAGGCATTCTTTTTAGTCCTTTTTTACATTCTGATTATTCGCATTTGTTTAATAACAGTATGGCTTTATTTGTATTGCTTGGTTTTTTGCAATATTTTTATAAAAAACAAACCATTTTGGTTATTGTTGCAGGAATTATTTTTTCGGGATTAGGTACGTGGCTAATGGGCAGACCCAGTTATCATATAGGCGCGAGTGGTTTAGTATATGTTTTGGTAAGTTTTATCTTTTTTAAAGGAATATTTACCAAATACTACAGATTAATGGCTTTATCTTTTGTAGTTGTTTTGTTGTACGGAGGTTTGTTGTGGTATATGTTTCCTGGAGTAGGAGAAGAGCGTATTTCTTGGGAAGGACATCTGTTTGGCTTTTTAACAGGTTTGGCTTTGGCTCTTTTGGTTCGTACACCTCAATTTAAAAAGCAACCTATTTATACCTGGGAATTCCCCGATTTTGACCCACAGCAAGACCCTTTTATAAAAAACTTTGACGAAAACGGTAATTTTGTACCACCTCCAAAACCAGAAGAGGTGATAAAGAATTACTTTACCACCTCAATTAAGGTATTATATGATTTTATAGAAAGTAAAACAAAGTCTTAACGTCTTTGTCTTACGGCTTCATATAAAAATGCACCACAGGCAACCGATACGTTTAACGAACCAATGGTTCCAAACATAGGTAGTTTTGCCATTTCGTCTGTAATTTTTAATACTGATGGATTTACTCCGCGGTCTTCACTTCCCATTATAATAGCACAAGGCATATTAAAATTAATGTCGTAAATGGTGTTTTCTGTTTTTTCTGTAGCGGCTACAGTTTTAATATCACTTCCTTGTAGGTAATATATAGCGTCTTTAATATGCTCTACTTTACAAATAGGAATGTTAAAAACAGCACCTGCCGAAGTTTTTACGGTATCTCCATTTACAGGAGCGGCACCTTGTTTTTGAATTATAATTCCGTTTACACCAGTACATTCTGCTGTACGGATTATAGCACCAAAATTGCGTGCATCAGACAGTTGATCTAAAATTAAAAAGAAAGGCATTTTGCCAGACTCTACTACATTGTTTACCAATGTTTCGATGTCGTAAAATTTCACTGGTGAAATGGTTGCAATTGCCCCTTGATGATTTTTTGCGGTTAATCGGTTAAGTTTTTCTACTGGCACATAAGAAAAGTTAATGTTGTGTTTTTTTAACACTTTCATTAGTTCTTTCATTAATTCA
>CBFIIG010000041.1:0-13488 GCA_965662615.1 Flavobacterium sp. | reverse complement strand
CGAAAATACTTGGCTATCACTTGGTTTCCAAACTACGGTATTACCCATCATAGCTGCCGAAGCGGGTAAGTTTGCTGCAATTGCAGTAAAGTTAAAGGGTGTAATAGCATATACAAATCCTTCTAAAGGACGGTATTCTTCTCGGTTCCAAGTAGAAGAGTCTGATGTAGGTTGGTCTTTGTAAATGTCTGTCATAAATTCTACGTTAAAACGTAAAAAGTCGATTAATTCACAAGAAGCGTCTATTTCTGCTTGGTGTATGGTTTTTGATTGTGCAATCATGGTTGCAGCATTAATTTTAGCGCGGTATGGCCCTTGAATTAATTCGGCTGCTTTTAAAAATATCGCTGCACGGTGCTCCCATGGTGTATTTGCCCATGCTGTACGTGCTTCTAGTGCTGCGTTTATGGCTTGGTCTATGTGTTTTTTTTCTGCCAAATGGTACTGACCAACAATGTGTTTATGGTCGTGCGGTGCCGACATGGTGTTGGTGTTTCCTGTTTTTATTTCTTGGTTACCTATGTACATAGGAACGTCTATTTTTTCGTTCCACATTTTAGTGTAAGCTGCGGCTACATTTGCGCGTTCTGGTGATCCTGGTGCGTAAGCTTTTACGGGTTCGTTAACGGCTTTTGGGACGTTGAAAAATCCTTTTGGCATAATTCTATTGTTTTAAGGTTTACATTATTTGTAGAAAAATCACCTTTTTTTGGTAATTCGATATTTAAAGTACAAAAATACGAATGATTTTTTAAACCACATAACGTGATGGGTTTATTTGGTTTTTAGCCCAGATAGTAGCGGTATCCTTTTTTGTAGTAAAACGGAAAAAAAGATTGAGCGAATAGCTGGAATTAGCTTCTAAAAAAAAATTAATTTAAGGCAAAAGGTGCGTTTAGTTTAAAAACGGGAATGGCTACATTGAATTTTTTAGTGCTTGTGAAATTTACCATGGTAAACGAGCCTCGCATGGCACCTATAGGCGCTGCAAGTAAACAGCCTGAGCTGTAACTGTGAAATTCGCCTGGTTTTATAACGGGTTTTTTACCTACTACGCCTTCGCCATCTACAATTTCTTTGTGGTTTAGGGCGTCTAGTATTTCCCAGTGGCGGGTTATGAGTTGTACGGTGTCTTTGCTGTGGTTTTCTATTTGTATTTGGTAACTAAAAGCAAAGTGTATGCGGTAGTTTTTAAAGTAAGTACCTTCAAAACTAGTTTTTACCGATATTTTTATGCCTTTGGTTATTTGTGTTACCATTTTTAAAACAATAAAAGTCCGAATAATACGATTAGCGAAATTATTATAATGGCTAAAGGTACAAATAAAATGTGTAAAGCTGCAAGTTTTATTATAGTATCTAAACGGGAATAATCATAAAAGCTTTTTACAGATTTGTAAAGGTAGATTGGGAAAATGATTAATGTTAATATTAATCCTATTATATTGATTAAAATGTTAAGGCTGTAGAAAAATATTTCAAAAATATTTAACATTATTAATCCAATCAATATAAATGAACAAAAACTATACGTAAAAACCAAATGTTCGGTATAATTTAGTTTTTTTGAATACCAAACCACAAAGAATAGAAAAGCGATTACGGGAACACATAAAAATAATATGAGTGCCAAGTTTTGAAATAGAAAATCACCTATTTCTTTAAAATAATTATCGGTTTTAAAGTGCTGAACTTTGTTGTAAATAAAAAGGTTGGTTCTTGTTTTTTCGTATCCTATACTGTCTAAAACTTCTTCGCTACTAAAATTTGGGTATTTTTTAGCTGCGTTTTTAAATGTACTTAATTGCGCATCAATATTAAAATCACTTTTTACGCTGTCTAACTGTTTTTCGGAATATATTGAATCTTTGTGGTATTCGATTGTTTTGGCGACATAAAATTCGTTATTAGTATCAAATATTGAATCTTTTTCAGAGTCATTTTTGTTAATCTTTATTTCGGGAGTATCATCTGTATTTGTGTTTCTAATATCTATAATAGTAGATAAGTAAAAAATAATACTTAGACTTAAAAATAGTCTAAATGGGTTGGCGTATTTGTACCTTTTGCCAGCAATATATTCTTTGGCTACAATACCTGGCTTAGTAATTAATGTTTTTATGGAGGTGTTAAATCTGCCATCGTAAGCATAAAAATTGGACACAAATTCGTTAAAAAAGTCCTTTAAGCTGAGTTTTTTGGTATTATTTTTTTGTCCACAATAATTGCAAAAACGATCGGTAATTTTAAGGTCCGTTTTGCAGTTTAAGCACCTTGTTGTTCTGTGTTTTAAAGGAGTAAAGCTCATATTAATTTCTTATGCCTTCGCTATTGTTGGTTGCAATTCCCATAACACGGTCGTAGCGGTCGTTATTGCCTCTGTAATATACAATTGTAGTATAACTATTTTCTGTTACATAAAAGTTACCATCTATGGCTTGGTCTGGTAATAGGTTTAAGTTTTTGTCGGTAACGGTGTATTGGTATGAAGTGATGCCTTGCTTTAAAAGAATTGGTTTTTCAAACAAGCCGCTTTCGGTGTTGTATTCTAATTTGTATTCGTCTATTAAAGCATAATTATTAAACATACCGTTTACATATATGTTTTGATCTAAAGGACAGTCGGAACAATCTAAAGTAAAATACACCCAGCTGTAATCGGCTTCGGTACTTGGGTTGTTTGTTCCTATGTTTTGTATGTAGTATTTTCCGTTTAAATCGGGGAAATAGGTGTACGGGTTTCTTCTGCGTGGATAATTAGTGTATAAAAAACCATTATAAAGTTGTCCGCCAGTTACTCGAGCTATACTATTGTTTGAGGCTCTTATGTTTTTGTTGTCTATAAAATAATACTCGTTTCCTGCCCAAAACTGCGTTTCTTCGTTGTATCTAAAAATAAGTTCAGATCCCAACATGTATTGTGCCTTAATATTATTAATTTCAGTTTGCCAATTATTGTTTTGAAGTATAGATATTGAAATGTTTCGTTCTGGGTTTTGCAAAACCTTTTCGCCATAGTTTAAAACCACTTCTACGTTTTGTTTGGTGTTTAACGAGTTGTTATCTCTTGCTCTTCTAATATTTATGCCTGCATTAATTTGTTCTTCGTAAATAATTATTTTTTTTGAAAAAACGGCTTCGTAATCATCGTTTAAAATGGTAATTAAATAATTACCGCTTTTTTTAATGCTGTTGAATTTATTAGGAAATTCTTGTTTGTAATGTGAAAATTGTTGTAATGTATTATATGAGTTGGTATAATTCATAATGCGCTGGTTGTCTACACCTTGCAAATATTCGTTTTTAGCAATATTAACAGGTGTCCAGTCTTTATTATACATTGTTATGGTATAATAGTAATCGGCTTCGTCTCCATACAAATCGTCAAATTCTATACTAAACGAATCACCTAGTTTTACAAAAGGCTCAGTAAAAGTATTGCCTTGAAAAAAGGCGACACTTTTTATGTGGTAAGGCGGTGCAATTTCGGTTACATTTTGCCCAAAAAATGGAGTTGAAAATAAAAAAAGGGTCAGTAAATGTAAAAAGTATTTGTGCATTTTATTTGTATATGGTTTTGTAAAAATACAAAAAGTTTTTTTAGGTTTTAAAAATTGAATCAAAACTAATTATAGTTAAACAATTTAGAAATGTTATAAATAACAAAAGATACTATTTATAATCTTTGTATGGTACTTAGTAATTGATTAAATTTGCACAATTTATAAAATTATACTAACCATATCTTCAAAAAATATGTCCAAAGACATTCGAATTAAAAAAGGTTTAGACCTTAAGTTGAAGGGGGAAGCAGCTTTAGAGTTGGCTTCTGTTTCTCGCTCGAAAGTCTATGCTGTACGACCATCTGATTTTCATTTGGTTACTCCAAAAATGGTGGTTAAAGAAGGCGCTAGCGTAAAAGCTGGTGAAGTAATTTTTTATTCTAAAAGTGACGAGGCTGTAAAATTTGTTTCTCCTGTTTCTGGAACTATCCAAGAAATTAAGAGAGGGGATAAGCGTGTTATTCTAGAAGTATTAATTGCTGCCGCTTCTTCTGACGAAACATTAGAGCATAGTGCAAAAAATCCAAAAGAATTATCAACAGAGCAGGTACGTGAGGTATTGCTAAATTCGGGTTGTTGGCCTTTTATAAAGCAACGCCCTTATGATGTAATTGCTAGTAGTGCTGATGCACCAAAAGCTATTTTTGTGTCGGGTATTAATTCGGCTCCTTTAGCAGGAGATTTGAATTTTGTACTACAAGACAAAAAAGAAGCATTGGCTGCTGGTTTTGCTGCCTTAACTAAGTTAACCGCTGGTGCTGTTCATGTAACAGTTGCTCCAGAAGCTACTTTTATGCCGTCTGTGGATGGTGTTACGGTTCACAAAGGTTCGGGGAAACACCCAGTTGGTTTGGTTTCTACTCAAATTGCAAAAATTGATCCTATTAACAAAGGTGAAAAAGTTTGGACAGTACAAATAGAAGATGTTGCTATAATTGGTGAGTTATTCTTAACCGGGAAAATGAACTTTACAAGAACCGTTGCTTTAACAGGAACTGGTTTTCAAAAGCCATCTTATGTAACCACTACTATTGGTGCTCAAGTGAGTGATGTAGTTGCTGGAAACTTAATTGATGGTAATTATAGAATTATTAGCGGAAACGTTTTAACAGGAGACAAAAAGTCGAAAGACGGTTTTGTTGGTTTTTATCACAACCAAATCACGGTTATTCCAGAAGGAGATGATTATGATTTCTTCGGTTGGAACTTACCTCGTCCTAATAAATTTAGTGTGTATAGAGCTAATATGTTCTCGTTTTTAACGCCAAATAAAAAATACGATTTAAATACCAATACAAACGGAGAGCATAGAGCTTTTGTTTTAACAGGTGATTACGAAAAAGTATTTCCACTAGATATTTACCCAATACAATTATTAAAATCAATATTGGTAAAAGACATAGATCAAATGGAGCAATTAGGTATATACGAAGTTGCGCCAGAAGACTTTGCTTTAACAGAATACATTTGTGTGTCTAAACAAGACCATCAACATATTGTGCGAGCAGGATTAGACATGATGATTAAAGAAGTAGGTTAACAATTGCTTTTTTTAAATAAAAAAACTCAAAAATGGGATTAAAACAAAATTTACATAATTTAAAAGAAAAGTACAGAGGTACAAAGATGGAACAGTCGTTCAATGCTTTGCACACTTTTCTTTATTTACCTAATATGACCACCCACTCTGGAGGGCATGTTAGAGATGCAGCCGACCTAAAACGTGTGATGAACACGGTTATTATGGCAATGGTACCATGTTTGTTATTCGGTATGTTTAATGCTGGATATCAACATTACTTAGCTGTAAACGGTGTTGCCGAATTTTTAACTTTAGATAACTTAATTATGGGAGCTTCAAAAGTTCTTCCGTTAGTTATAGTGTCTTATGGAGTTGGATTAGGTATAGAATTTATTTTTGCAACTGTAAAAAAACACGAAGTAGAAGAAGGGTATTTGGTATCGGGAATGTTAGTGCCGCTAATTGTCCCAGTAGATGTGCCACTTTGGATGCTTGCAGTAGCTGTTGCTTTTGGAGTTATAATTGGTAAAGAATTATTTGGAGGTACAGGAATGAATATTCTTAACCCTGCACTAACTATTCGTGCCTTTTTATTCTTCAACTGGGCGGGTTGGATGTCTGGAGATAAAGTATGGGTGCACGGTGCGGTTGACAAAGTAATGTCTTCTAATGGTGTTGATGCCATTTCTGGAGAAACTATTTTAGGTAAACTAGCTTCAAACTCAGAACCAGTATATTCTACTTGGGACATGTTTATGGGCTTTATACCAGGTTCTGTAGGAGAAACGTCAGTAGCATTAATATTATTTGGTGCAGCCTTCTTAATCTTTACAGGAATTGGAAGTGCAAGAATTATGCTTTCCGCAGTAGTAGGAGCAGTAGTTATGGGATTAATTTTTAATGGCTTAGTAGATGCAGATGTAATTGCAGAAGGTACTAAATTTTACGGATTAATGTCGTTCCCATTCTGGCAACATTTACTAGTTGGTGGATTGGCTTTTGGTATTGTATTTATGGCAACAGACCCTGTTTCTGCTGCACAAACCAATAAAGGAAAAATCATATATGGTTTCTTAATTGGTTTCTTAAGTATATTAATACGTGTATTTAACCCAGCTTACCCAGAAGGTGTAATGATGGCAATATTATTAATGAATGTATTTGCTCCAACTATAGACCACTACGTAGTAGAAGGAAATGTAAAAAGAAGAGCAAAACGTTTAAAATTAAAAACAGCGTAATCATGGCAAAACGTACAGATTCAAACGGATATACTATCTTTTTTGCAGTAGCATTGGTTGTGGTTGTAGGTTCTTTATTGGCATTCTTTGCTAATTTTACAAAAGAACTACGTGTAACAAATGATAAAGTAAAATCGCAAATAGACATATTAAGTTCTATGGGTGTAGAAGCTACAAGAGCAAACGCTCAGGAGTTATTTACACAATACATAAAAGAACAATATGTGGTAGAAGGAACAACAGCTACTTTAAATGACGAAGCGTATTTAATAGATGTTAAAAAAGAACAAAATGCAGCTAAAGAAGGAAAAACACAACGTTTACCTTTGTTTGTAGCTCAAAATGAAGGTAAAACGTTATACATTTTACCTGTTAGAGGAAACGGACTTTGGGATGCAATTTGGGGTTATGTAGCTCTTAATGATAATTTACAAACTATAAACGGTGTATATTTTGACCATAAAGGAGAAACGCCTGGTTTAGGTGCAAACATCACCGAAAGTTATTTTGAAGACGATTTTAAAGGTGAGAATCTTTACGATGCATCTGGTAACTTTAAAGGTGTTGAAATTTCAAAATCAAATGGAGACCCTACTAATTTAGATAAGAATGATAACGAAGTTGATGCCATTTCTGGAGCAACAATTACCGGTAACGGTGTTGGAGCTATGATAAAGTCTGGTATTAAATTGTACTTACCTTATTTTAATACTTTAAAAAAATAAAAAATGGCAGATAACACACAAAAAGAACCTCTATTCTCTAAAAAGAATATGAGATTGGTTAAAGACCCATTAACAGATAATAACCCAGTAACGGTTCAAGTACTTGGTATTTGTTCTGCTTTAGCAATTACTGCCGAATTAAAAGCCTCTATAATTATGGCTATTTCTGTAATGTTTGTATTGGCTGCGGGTAACGTAGTCATCTCTTTAATGAGAAACATTATACCATCTTCAATTCGAATTATTGCACAATTAGTTGTAGTTGCTGCTTTAGTAATTATTGTTGACTTAACCTTAAAAGCTTATATGCCCGATTTAGCTAAAAAGCTTTCAGTATTTATTGGTTTAATTATTACCAACTGTATTATTATGGGACGTTTTGAAGCTTTTGCTTTAGCAAACAAACCATGGGAATCGTTTTTAGACGGAATTGGTAATGCAGCAGGTTACGGATTAATTCTTGTAATAGTAGGTTTCTTTAGAGAATTACTAGGTTCAGGTAAATTATTTGGAATTGAAGTATTGGGTAATCCAGTAGAAAAAACAGGTTTATATGCAATTGGTTACGAAAATAACGGTTTTATGTTGTTGGCTCCTATGGCGTTAATTACACTAGGATTGATTATCGGTTTCCAACGCTCAAGAAACAAAAGTTTAATCGAAACAAACTAAGAAAATGGAATTATTAGAATTATTTTTAAAATCAATCTTTATTGATAATATGGTATTCGCCACTTTCCTTGGAATGTGTTCGTACCTTGCCGTTTCTAAAAAAGTATCAACCGCTTTTGGTTTAGGTGCTGCCGTAATCTTCGTAATGTTGGTTACTGTACCTTTAAATTACTTATTAGATAAATACATACTTCAACCAGGTGCATTAGTTTGGTTAGGTGAAGAATATGCAGAATATGACTTAAGCTTTTTAACCTTCATTCTTTTTATTGCTACTATTGCTACAATGGTACAATTGGTAGAAATGATTGTTGAAAAATTTGCACCAGCATTATACAACTCATTAGGTATCTTTTTACCTCTTATTGCCGTTAACTGTGCAATTTTAGGAGGTTCTTTATTTATGCAACAAAAAGAGTTTAACAATATTGCCGAAGCTACCGTTTATGGTGTTGGTTCTGGTATTGGTTGGTTCTTAGCTATTTTAGCAATTGGTGCTATTAGAGAAAAAATTAGATATTCTAACGTACCAGCTGCCTTTAGAGGTTTAGGTATGACATTTATACTTACGGGTCTTATGGCTATTGGTTTTATGTCGTTTGGTGGAATGTTAACTGGTGGTGACGAAGCGCCAGCAAAAGAAAATGTTGCCGAAGTTGTTGCTCCACAAGAAGTAGAAGAAATAGAAGTTGCAGTAGATTCAACTCAAGTTGAAGTTGCTGTAGATACATTAACCCAAATTGTAGAATAGTTATGATAGCATTAGACGTAAGTACAGGAGGTTTAATTAGTACAACGGTAATTGCCTTTTTAGTATTATTATTGGCCTTGGTAGGTGTTATTTTGTTTGCAAAAGCAAAATTAGTACCATCTGGACCTGTAAAAATAAAAATTAATGGAGGTGACGAAATTGAAGTAGGTTCTGGTAGCACATTACTTTCTACATTAGGAAGTAGTAAAATATTTTTACCATCAGCATGTGGTGGTGGTGGAACTTGTATTCAATGTAAATGTATTGTTACTGATGGTGGAGGAGAAGCTTTACCAACAGAAATCCCTCACTTTAGTAGAAAAGAATTAGCTGAAGGTTGGCGTTTAGGTTGCCAAGTGAAAGTAAAAAGTAACATGGTAATTGAAGTTCCAGAAGAAGTTTTTGGAATTAAGAAATTCAATGCTAAAGTATATTCAAACTATAACGTAGCTTCTTTTATTAAAGAATTTATTGTTGAGTTGCCAGAAGATATGCATTATGAAGCAGGTGGATACATTCAAATTGAAATACCAAAAACAGAAGTAAAATATGCAGATATTGATATTTCTGCTCACCCGGTTGAACACCCAGGAGAACCTGAAAAGTTTAAATTAGAGTGGGATAAATTTGGTTTATGGCCTTTAGTTATGAAAAATAACGAGTTGGTAGAAAGAGCTTATTCTATGGCTTCTTACCCAGCAGAAGGACGTAAAATTATGCTTAATGTGCGTATTGCAACTCCGCCATGGGATAGAGCTGCAAACGGTTGGATGAAAGTAAACCCAGGTGTAGCTTCTTCTTATATTTTCTCTCTTAAAGCAGGTGACGACGTTGTTGTTTCGGGTCCTTATGGCGAGTTCTTTATTAACGAAACCGAAGCAGAAATGGTATACGTAGGTGGAGGAGCTGGTATGGCACCAATGCGTTCTCACTTATATCACCTTTTCCGTACTGTGAAAACAGGACGACAAGTTACTTACTGGTATGGAGGTCGTTCTAAGCGTGAATTATTTTATGTAGATCACTTTAGAGCTTTAGAAAAAGATTTCCCAAACTTTAAATTCCACATTGCACTTTCTGAGCCAATGCCAGAAGATAATTGGAAAGTTAAAGAAACAGTTGACGGAGAAGGAGATGGTTTTACAGGTTTTATTCATAATGTAGTTATAGATAACCACCTTAAAAATCACGAATCACCAGAAGATATAGAATTCTATTTCTGTGGACCACCAATGATGAATCAAGCCGTTGTTAAAATGTGCGATGATTGGGGTGTACCACCAGAAAATGTTCGTTTTGACGATTTTGGAGGTTAATAAATTTAAATCCGATACTTTTGTATCGGATTTTTTATTTCGCTTACTTTTTATTGTAAATTTGTATTATGGATTTACTTACGGAACAAGAACTACATCAAATAGCAATGAATCATGTTGGTGAATGTTTGAAAGATGATGGGTTTGAATTTATAGCAATTAACAGTCAGTTAAAAAAGCATCCTCAATTTGTATGTGTAGATGCTGCCAATACACTTTTTTTTGTAATGGTAAAAGCAACTACATATCCAAATAATCCCGCTGAATATGATTCTCTTTTTATGGAGACCTTTATAAATCACGCCTCAAAAAAAAATGCAAAAGTTATGTTTGCAGGAGTAGGTATTGCAAATGCAAGTGATTTAAATTTACCTATAACAAAACAAAGTGATTATATTATAAATTATGAAGGTGCAAAAATTATTAGTTAGTGTTTTTTTTATCACAGTTTTAATTGCTTGTAAAGGAAAAGACGATTCGGCATATACTGTTTTCAATGGAAATGCACAAGGCACAACTTATTCTGTTAAATATATTTCTGCCGACGGTTTAATAAAAAAAGAACAATTAGATTCAATTTTTATTGCTATAGATGCATCACTGTCAACTTATAAAAGCAATTCTATAATTTCTCGAATTAATTCAAATGAGGATAATGTACTAGTAGATGATTTATTTAAAAATGTTTATGAAGCTTCAGAAAGGGTGTTTTATGAGTCAGATGGATTGTTCGATCCAACAGTTGCTCCATTAGTAAACGCTTATGGCTTTGGCCCTGATGGTAAATTTAATTCATTGTCGTCTTCAGAAATTGATAGTATAAAATCATATATAGGTATAAATAAAACTCAAATTACCGAAAAGGGTATTTTTAAAAAAGTCTACCAACAATCTAAATTAGATTTTAACGCAATTGCACAAGGGTATAGTGTAGATATTATTGTTGATTTTTTATTGAAAAACAATATAAATAATGCAATTGTTGAAGTAGGTGGTGAAACAAGAGCTATTGGTCGCAATACTTTTAAAGATAAATGTTGGGTAGTTGGTATTGATGATCCTTTGCAAAAATCGGATAGTCGATTTTACACAACTGCAATGTTAGAAGATTTGAGTTTAGCCACTTCGGGTAATTACCGTAAAATAAATAAAGATACTATTACTGGTAATTATTATGTTCATACTGTAAACCCAATTACAGGTCTTGCTAAAAAAACAAATATTTTAAGCGTCTCCGTTGTAACTAAAAAGTGTATGTATGCAGATGCTTATGCCACTGTTTTTATGATGATGTCTTTGGATCAGACAAAGAAATTTTTATTATCTAATCCGACTGTTCAAGTATTAATAATATACCAAGATAAAAGAGGAGTGATAAAAGAATTTAAAACGCCGAATTTTCCAAAACCTTAATTTTATTTAAATTCTAAATTTCTTTTTTGAATTACATAATCATTCTCTTTTTTATAATTTTAGGTTCGTTATTCACGTATCATGTAATAGTAGAGCCTATTTATGCTTTCTTTTTTCGCAAACCTATTTACGTACATTTTTATCCTTTTCCGTCTCGACTAACAAAGCCTCAAAAAGAAATATTAAAAACTGAGTTTGAGTTTTACCAAACCCTTTCGCCTATACATAAAAAATATTTCGAACACAGGGTAGCTAATTTTTTAGAAACCTATGTTTTTTTGGGTAGAGAAGATTTTGAAATTACAGACCAAGTAAAAGTTTTAATAGCATCAACATCTGTAATGCTTACGTTTGGAATGCGAAAATACTTGTTTGCCGAAATAAACAAAGTAATAGTATTTCCTGATATTTATTATAGTTCTTTTACAAAAGAATATCACAAAGGCGAATTAAATATAAATGCTAAAGCCATAGTTTTCTCTTGGAAACATTTTTTAGAAGGTTATAAAATTTCAAATGACAATTTAAATCTCGGTTTACACGAGTTCAGTCACTTGGTTCATTTTTCAGGGACCCAAAACTCCGATACTTCATCGGCTATTTTTGTAAAAGGCTTTTCCGAAATTTTAGAAATGCTCAAATCACCAAAAAATCAAGAATATTTTATACAATCAGGCTATTTTAGAACATACGCTTATACTAACCAATTTGAGTTATTAGCCGTTATGTTAGAGCATTTTTTTGAAACCCCAAAAGAGTTCAAAAAAAAATTCCCCGAGCTTTATGAAAAAGTCAGGGAAATGATAAATTTTGCGGTATAAATTATTTTAGCAAAGCTTTTAAATCAGCAACTGTTTGCGTAGGGTTTTCTGCGCCAAACACATAACTACCCGCTACCAATACATCGGCACCAGCATCTGCAAGTTGTTTTGCATTTTTATTTGTTACACCACCATCTATTTCTATTTTTGTAGTAGCACCTTTTTTCTCAATCAAAGCCTTCAATTCTCTCACCTTGTCATAGGTAAACTCAATAAAACTCTGTCCGCCAAAACCAGGGTTCACACTCATTAAACAAACCAAATCCACATCATTTATAATAGACTCTAAAACAGCTACAGGTGTGTGAGGATTTAAAGCAACGCCTGCTTGCATGCCTTCACTTTTTATAAACTGCAAAGTTCGGTGCAAATGTGTGCAGGCCTCATAATGAACGGTTAAAATATCTGCGCCTAATTTTTTAAAAGTAGGAACATAACGGTCAGGATCAACAATCATTAAATGCACATCAATAGTTTTTTTAGCATGTCTTTTTATTGCTTCCAAAACAGGCATTCCGAACGAAATATTAGGTACAAAAACACCGTCCATTATATCAATATGAAACCAATCGGCCTCACTATTATTAATCATTTCAATATCGCGCTGTAAGTTTGCAAAGTCTGCAGCTAGTACAGAAGGAGCAATTAAAGTATTTCCCATTGTTTTTTTTACAAAAATACATAAAAATCGACCAAGCAACCAATTTTATTCAGTTGTAATTTAGGTTTAAAAGGCTAAATTTGTATAAAAAAATGAAACTCGTATTTGCATCAAATAATCCAAATAAAATAAAAGAAATTCAAGCGCAGCTTCCTGCTCACATACAAATAGTGGGTTTAAAAGATATTGGTTGCACCGAAGATATTCCTGAAACCGCAAATACAATAGAAGGTAATGCCCAGTTAAAAGCCGATTATGTTACTCAAAAATATAATTTACCCTGTTTTGCAGACGATACAGGTCTAGAGGTGGATGCCTTAAACGGCGAACCAGGTGTTTTTTCTGCACGTTACGCTGGCGAGCAAAAATCAGACCATGACAATATGAATAAGTTGCTTCAAAACCTCCAAAATAAAGACAATCGCAATGCACAATTTAAAACCGTAATACATTTAAATTTACCAAATCTGCAAAAAACGTTCACGGGTATAGCTAAAGGTGTAATTACCGAAACCAAAATAGGCGACCAAGGTTTTGGTTATGACCCTATTTTTCAGCCCGAAAATCAAAACCGCACCTTTGCACAAATGACTTTGCAAGAAAAAGCAGTGATGAGTCACCGCGGTAAAGCCGTTGAACAACTAATACAGTTTTTAAACACCCTTTAAAATTAAATAACATATAATGTATAGGAGTAATTTTTACATTATATATAAGTAGCATATTATTCCATTTTCAAAACCCAATTCCAACCCGCTATCCGCTGTATCTTTTATTACGCTGCGCTCCATAAAAGGATGCCG
>CBFIIG010000040.1:0-13583 GCA_965662615.1 Flavobacterium sp. | reverse complement strand
CACTTTGTCCGGGATTACAATTAATACTTGTTACATCAACCATAAGCATGTCCATGCAAATAGAGCCAACAATTGTAGCTTTTTGATTGTTTATTAACACGTAGCCAACTTCATTTCCCCAGGCTCTAGGTATGCCGTCTGCGTAACCAATTGGCAACGTTGCTATTTTCATTTGTTCAGGCGCTACAAAACGACGGTTATAGCCTACGCTTTCTCCTTTTTGTATGGTTTTTATACGCGAAATAATCGTTTTTAGCGTACTTACATTGTGTAAATTTGTTTGCTCTTCGGGAGTGTTTCCTATTCCGTATAGTCCTATGCCTAGGCGAACCATATCAAATTGACTTTCGGGATAATTAAAAATACCCGAAGTATTTAAAATATGTCGCATTGGACTATAGTCTAATTCATTTTTTATAGCATTTGCAGTAGCTGTAAAAAGATCAATTTGTTGAATTGTAAATGCCTTGTGTTCTGTATTATCGCTACTTGCCAAATGAGAAAAAATACTTTTTACTTCAATAAAGTTATTGTTTTTAAGCTGTTTTTTTAATGCTTCAATTTCAAATTGTTCAAAACCCAAACGATTCATTCCCGTTTCTATTTTTAAATGAATAGGGTAGGCGGTGCAGTTTTTTTGTTGCGCCATTTTGGTAAACGAATCCAAAGCGGTGAGTGAATAAATTTCGGGTTCTAACCCAAAAGCAATCATGGCACTAAAGCTACTGTTTTCTGGATTTAGCACCATAATAGGTGTTTTTATTCCTGCTTTTCTTAAGGTTATGCCTTCATCGGCGAAAGCCACACCCAAGTAAGCCACACCCTGATGCTCTAAAAAACGTGCAATTTCTACACCACCATTTCCGTAGCCAAATGCTTTAACCATTACCATTACTTTGGTCGTTGGTTTTAATTTTCGTTTATAAAAATTGAGGTTATTTTGTAAAGCAGATAAATTAACTTCTAAAACAGTTTCGTGGTTTTTCTCTTCTAAAACAGCAATTATTTCCTGAAAATTAAAAGAACGAGCTCCTTTTACCAATAAGGTTTCATTCTGAAAAACATTGGTATTGAATTGATTTAAAAAAGCATTTGTAGAGTCGTATGTAATGGCATTTGAAACCGATTTAAAATAACTTCCAATGGTTTTTCCGATGGTAATTATGCGATCGATTTTATGATCTAAAAGCATTTTTTTTACATTGTCGTACAATGTTTTTTGCGGCAATCCGCTCTGAAAAATATCCGATAATATAACCGTCTTTTTTTCGCTGCCTTTCTGCTGCTCTAAAAAGTCTAAGGCTAGTTTTAATGATTGATAATCAGATGCGTAAGCATCGTCAATAATAGCACAATTGTTTATTCCTTTAATGGATTGTAGCCTAATTTCTACGGGATATAATAATGCCAAACGCTTTATTATGTTTTTTGCGTCCACTTTTAAATAAAGCATAACAGCAAAGCAACTAATGGCATTTTCTAGGTTGGCTTGGTCTGTAAATGGAACCGTTATTTCGTGATTAGAATCAGCTGTTTGAACTGTTAATACTGAAAAAGCATCCTTTTTTTCTTTTATCTTTACTAAAATATCGGCAGTAGAATCGATAAAGCTCCAAGTTATTTTATTTAGGTTTGGATCTAAAAAAATACTCTGGTTTTTTTCTATAATAACAATTTGACAATTTTTAAAAAGCTCAAATTTTTCATTTCTCTTTTCAATTTCGCTGCTAAAACCTTCGCTATGTGCTTCTCCCAAAGAAGTAAAAACGCCAATTTGAGGAGCAATCATTTTTTCTAAAGCTTGCATTTCGTTGGTTGTAGAAATTCCAGCTTCAAAAACGCCTAAATTGTGTTTTTCATTTATTCCAAAAATAGAAAGCGGAACACCTACTTGCGAGTTATAACTTTTCGGACTTCTAACTATAGTATAATTAGGGCTCAATAAAAAGGTAAGCCATTCTTTTACAATCGTTTTGCCGTTGCTTCCTGTAATACCAATACAAGGGAAATGGAACAGACTTCTGTATTTAATTGCAGTTTGTTGTAAAGCCGTTAAGCTATTTTCTACAACTATAAAATGAGCCTTGTTTTTTAAATTTTCGGGAATATATTCAACTACAAAAAACAAAACACCTTTTTCTATAAGGGTCTCTATGTAATTATGAGCGTTGTGATTGTCGCCTTTTAAAGCAAAAAATAAAGTTTCGTTAGTGTTTTGTAACGACCGACTGTCGATAGATATGGAACTAAAAACGTGTTGAGGCAACTGACTCAAATCCATTTTCAACGCATCAGAAATAAGCGAAATATCTATTTTCACAGTTTTAACTTTTCGGTTCTTTGTTTTCTTTTAAAGCTTTGTAAAATGCAGCCCTGCTTAAAGGTTCGTATTCTTCGGTTTCGCCTAATAAAACTAGTTTCTCGTTGGCTGTTTTTCTAAAACTATAATTGGCTAAATTCCCTGTTCTAGTACAAATAGCATGCACTTTGGTAACATATTCTGCGGTTGCCATAAGAGCAGGCATTGGTCCAAAAGGATTTCCTTTAAAATCCATATCTAAACCCGCAACAATTACTCTAATACCACTATTGGCAAGGTCATTACATACGCGCACAATTTCATCATCAAAAAACTGAGCTTCGTCTATTCCCACCACATCGCAACCTTGTGCTAAAATACGAATATTTTCGGCAGCAGGCACAGGTGTAGAACGTATTTGGTTGGCATCATGCGACACCACCATTTCGTCGTCATAACGAGTATCGACAGCAGGCTTGAAGATTTCAACTTTTTGTTGTGCAATTTGAGCGCGTTTCAGTCTTCTAATCAATTCTTCGGTTTTACCCGAAAACATAGAACCACAAACCACCTCAATCCACCCAAATTTTTCCGTTTGATTTACAGGATTTTCAAGAAACATTTTTGTAACTTTCGAACGATTAATACTTTTTTATTTTACTTTTGTAAAGCAAACAAATTTATTAAAAAGTTACCACCTAAAGCGACCCAATTGAATAAAGTTATGAAAAAAATACTCGAAGCCGAACTAATTAGCCTTGCCCATAGGGTTTTAAAACTAAAAAACCGTTCTGAAACCATTCAACTACAACAAGAAACTCAAAAATTATACGAACAATTAACCATGTTGCGTTTTTTTGAAGAAAACGAACAACGTTTAAATGGCGAAATTCAAGAAGAAGCTTATATAGCAGCAGTAGAATCACATACAATACATGCCGAAAAAGAAACTGCAACTAAAGTAGAAACAGTAGTTGAAGTTGAAAAAACTCAAGAACCTGTTTTAAAGGAAGTAATTGCAGAAGAACCAATGGTTCAGGCAGAGGAAGAAATACTTGAAAATGAAGAGCTGATTGAGCAAGAAGAAGTTCAAACACAAGAAGAAGAAATAATTGCTAAAAAGGAAGAAATAGAAGAAAAACCAGTTGTAACTCCTCAAGAGGAAGTGCAATATCAAGATATGTTTGCAGCAGATTTTGAAGAGTTGGACTTTGTAAAAGTAGAAGATATTGCTCCGGAAACAATAGCTGCTTCAGGTTTACTTTTCGATTCTGTTGAAGTCAATCCAGAACAGCCAAAAACAGAAACGGTTGCGCAACCCGAAGCAGAAAAAGCACCAAAATCTATAAACGATAAATTTAACAAAGGCATAAACATAGGTTTAAACGACCGCATTGCATTCGAAAAACGCCTTTTTAATGGTTCTGCAGACGATTTTAATCGTGTGCTTTCACAATTAAATAGTTTAGAAAGTTACCAAGAAGTGCATTCTTTTATAAATGATTTTGTAAAACCAGACTATAATAATTGGAATGGATTAGAAGAATACGAAACCCGCTTTTTAGAAATAGTAGAAAAAAAATTCAATTAAATTATGAAAAATAAAACCAACATCGCCTACTGGATATTTACAGGACTTTTTTGTGCATTTATGCTGTTTTCAGGTGTAATGTCCATTTTAGACCACGAGCATGCTACAGCCGAATTTAAAAAACTAGGCTTTCCAGCATATATTGTTTACCCGCTAGGAGTAGCTAAAATATTGGGAGTAATAGCAATTTTACAACCCAAAGTTGCCGCCCTAAAAGAGTGGGCTTACGCAGCATTTTTCTTTGAATTACTGCTGGCGTTTTCGGCACACTTCGTTCAAAAAGATGGCGAACAAACCGGAGCTTTAGTAGCAATTGTATTGCTTTTAACTTCTTATTATTTTTATAAAAAGCAATAAATTTTGGAGCTTCCCCGCGCTTCGTTCCTCAGGAGCGGGTCACGCTTTCACTACTCGCTTTTTTGTGCCAAACCCTGGCACAAAAAGAGCTCAAACAAACCGTTCAATCGTTAAGCCATGGGCAAATTATACCTCGTTCCCACACCAATAGGTAATTTAGAAGATATTACTTTTAGAGCCATTCGCATACTAAAAGAAGTAGATTTAATTCTTGCCGAAGACACACGTACCAGTGCCAAACTACTCAAGCATTTTGAGATAGACACGCATATGCACAGTCACCACATGCACAACGAGCACCATACCACAGAAAATATTATAAAACGATTACAAACAGGCGAAAACATAGCACTTATTTCCGATGCGGGTACACCTGCTATTTCCGACCCAGGTTTTTTACTTACCAGAGCCTGTGTAGAACAAGGAATCGAAGTAGATTGTTTACCCGGAGCAACTGCATTTGTTCCCGCTTTAGTAAACAGTGGATTACCCAACGACCGTTTTGTTTTCGAAGGTTTTTTACCCGACAAAAAAGGGCGTCAAACGCGTTTTTTAGCTTTAGAAAACGAAACCCGAAGCATGATTTTTTATGTTTCGCCACATAAATTGGCAAAAACACTTTTAGATTTTAGCACCTATTTTGGCGAAGATCGACCAGTTTCTGTATCCAGAGAGATATCTAAACTACACGAAGAAACCAAAAGAGGAACTGCTAAAGAACTGCACGATTTTTATGTAAAAAACGGAGTTAAAGGCGAAATAGTTTTGGTAGTAGGCGGTAAACCGTCACTAAAAAAGCAAAAAAACAAAGACTAAGAACTGCAAGACAAAGCCGAACAGCCTATCTTGTTTTCTGCCCATTGGGGTCTTTTTGCAAACCACTTTTCAGCCTTGGGTTGTTCATTATAAGGTTGTTTTAATAGCTCGTATAATTCATTTATAATAGAATAATCCCCTTTATCTGTGGCATCTATGGCAAGTTGAGCCATGTAATTACGCAAAACGTATTTCGGATTTATTTTATTCATTTTTTCAGCTCTAACTTCTGCAGTCACTTCTTCTTTTAGAAGTCTTTTTTGTAGTGCAGCTAACCAGTTTTTAGCTTTAGTTGTTTGTGTTTTGTTCCAGTTTTCTAAATAACTGTCTGCTATTAAAAGTTCTAAATAATCGGTGGTTTTAGTAGTTTTAGAAAAAGAACTTAAACGTCTAAAAAACAAAGTCATATCAAGCTGACATTCTTCTAGTATCTCTTCTAATGCGGAAATAAATTCGGCATCATCGTTTGCGATTTCGTACACACCCACTTTTTGCATCATTACATCTAAATAACGCTTTTTATAACTTTCGCTGTATGCATTTAAAATAGCTTCTAGCGGAGTAGCGTCTTCAATTAAAGGAAACAAAGCATTGGCTAGTTTAACCAAGTTCCAAAGTGTAATATGTGGCTGATTTTCGAAACGATATCTTTTGTTTTGGTTGTCTGTGGTGTTGGGTGTCCAAGTAGGGTCGTAATTTTCTAACCAACCGTAAGGCCCATAATCTATAGTTAAGCCCAAAATAGACATATTGTCTGTATTCATTACGCCATGCACAAAGCCCACACGTTGCCAATGCAAAACCATGTTTTGAGTGTTTTTGGCAACAGCCTCAAAAAGCTGAATGTACTTTTCTTTACCTGAAGTAGTTATGGTGCTGTAAAAATGCTCACATACAAAATCGGCTAATTTTTTAAGATTTTCTTTGTCTTCTCTGGCGGCAAAAATTTCAAAATTTCCAAACCGAATAAAACTAGGTGCAACTCTGCAAACAACCGCTCCTTTTTCGTAAACAGCATTTCCGTTGTATAGCATGTCGCGCAATACTTGATCGCCAGAAACAGATAAACTCAATGAACGAGTGGTGGGAACGCCTAAATAATGCATTGCTTCGCTGCATAAATGCTCACGCACAGACGAGCGTAAAACTGCCAATCCATCTGCAGAGCGGGAATAGGGCGTAGGACCAGCACCTTTTAGTTGTAAAGCCCATATTTTATTATTGTGCGTCAGTTCGCCTAAATTAGTGGCTCTTCCGTCGCCTAATTGTCCTGCCCATTGCCCAAATTGGTGTCCGCCATAACACATAGCATAGGGTTTACTGTTTTTAAAT
Organism: Flavobacterium sp.; assembly: GCA_965662615.1. GTDB lineage: Bacteria > Bacteroidota > Bacteroidia > Flavobacteriales > Flavobacteriaceae > Flavobacterium. The sequence goes on along the minus strand of CBFIIG010000040.1, from coordinate 7,188 downwards.
AATGTATTTCCACTTACTAAATTTGTAAACTTTTCACTTGCTAACTCATCTGTTTTAAAACCCAATTCAGCTGCAAAATCAGTTGCAACATGAACCAGTTCTGGTTTAGAACTCTTTATAGGGTTTACCCAAGAAAAAGCAGCTTGTTCAACTATTCTCCTTTCATTTTTTAAAATAGGGTCGGCAGGTAATTGGTCGGTAAAGCGATCGGTTACAGTTCTCATTATTTAAGTAAATGGGTGTACAGTTTCTTTAGTTTTTGTATTTTAGGGCTAATTATATAACTACAATAACCCGCTTCGGAGTTGTTGTTGTAATAGTTTTGGTGTTCTGCTTCGGCTTTGTAAAATACAGATAGTGGTTTAATTTCTGTTACAATTGGTGCATCAAAGCTATTTTTTAATTCGTGTAATAACTCGGTTGCAATTTCTTTTTGTGCTTCAGAATTGAATAAAACAGTAGAACGGTACTGAGTGCCAACATCTGCTCCTTGCCGGTTAAGTGTGGTAGGATCATGCGTTGTCATAAAAACCAATAAAAGCGTTTTATAGTCAATTACTTTTGGGTTAAAAGTTACTTCAACCACCTCGGCATGACCGGTAAGTCCGCTGCAAATTTCTCTATATGTTGGGTTGTGAATGTTTCCGTCACTATAGCCCGAAACTATTTTCTCAACACCTTGTAATCTTTGTAAAACGGCTTCGGTACACCAAAAGCAACCGCCACCAAAAACCGCTTTTTCTAACGTGCTTTTTACTTTTTTTAAAGACAAAGCATTAATGCAATAACGCATGCCACTGGGTTCTGGTCCATCTGGAAAAACGTGTCCTAAATGCGCGTCACATACATTGCAAATTACTTCTATTCTGCTCATGCCATGCGAATGATCTGCAACGTAGCCTACAGTATTTTCTTCTAATGGCTGTGTAAATGATGGCCAGCCTGTTCCGCTTTCAAATTTATGATTGGCATCAAACAATTGTGTTTCACAACAAGTGCACGCATAAATTCCAGGTTCAAAAAGGCTACATAAATCGGAGCTGTGCGCACGTTCAGTTCCTTTTTCTCTTGTTACAAAATAGGTTTCTTCGCTTAGTTGTTTTCTCCATTCGGCATTGGTTTTTACTATTTTTCTTGGAGGTGTTAAATTACCGTTTTTAGTAAATCGAATAGCGTCTATCCATCTTATCATGGTGTTTTCTTTCTTTTTTATTTGTTTGGGGACGATAATTTACAATATGGGAAGTTTGTAATATCATTTGGTGTAAGCTTTTTAATTATCTTGTACAAAATTACAATTTCCAAGTCTTTTAAAATTAAGTCAAAATATTTAAATTTTTTGTAAATTTTATTTACTATTTTCTGAATTCATTTAAACGAGCTACGTATTTACCAATAACATCAAATTCTAAATTTACTTTGCTGCCTACTTTTGTGTTTTTAAAAATGGTGTGCTCATAGGTGTACGGAATAATAGCTACGCTAAATTCGTTTTCTTTAGAGTTAACCACTGTTAAACTAGTTCCATTTACAGTTATTGAGCCTTTTTCAATGGTTATATTGTTTTTCTCCGATTGGTATTCAAAAGTGAAAATCCAACTTCCGTTTTCTTCTGTTACGCTTTTGCAGATTCCCGTTTCGTCAACATGTCCTTGTACAATGTGTCCATCTAGTCGGTCACCCAATTTCATGGCGCGTTCTAAATTAACTTCTTCGTTTTGTTTCCAAGTACCTAAGGTGGTTTTGTCAATTGTTTCTTTTATGGCTGTAACGGTGTAGGTGTCGTCTTTAATTTTTACCACTGTTAAACAAACTCCATTATGTGCTACACTTTGGTCAATTTTTAGTTCGGGCGTAAGTTCAGAACGCAGTGTAAGGTGAATATTTTCTTGTTCTTTGGTGATTTCTGTAATCGTGGCCAGCGTTTCAATAATTCCTGTAAACATTAGTGATTTTATTTTATTAGATTTGCATTTCAAAATTAGCAATAAATAACAACTTATTATGGTTAAAAAGGCAGAAAATACAATTGTTGGGATTTCGGTAGGAGATTTAAACGGAATAGGTGTTGAGGTGATTCTTAAAACTTTTGAAGATGTACGCATGCTAGAAATGTGTACGCCAGTTTTGTTTGCTAATGTAAAAATGATTTCGTTTTTAAAAAAAATATATAAAAGCAACCTTAATTTTAACGGAATAGACGATTTGTCTAAAATTATTCCGGGTAAAATAAATGTGTTTAATGTTTGGAGAGAAGGTGCAACCATAGAATTAGGGACAGAAGATGCTAAAATTGGTGAATTAGCTATCAAGTCTTTTGTTTCGGCAACAGCTGCATTAAAAGAAGGAAAAATAGATACACTTGTTACAGCTCCAATTAATAAACACAACATACAGTCGGATGATTTTAAATTTCCGGGTCACACCGATTATTTAAATCAAGAATTAGATGGAGATGCATTAATGTTGATGACTCACCGTGGATTGAGAATTGGTTTATTAACAGATCATGTGCCTGTTAGCGAAGTTTCTAAACACATAAACGAAGCTTTAATTGACAAAAAAGTAACCACTTTATTAGAGGCTTTAAAAAGTGATTTTGGAATTTCTAAGCCAAAAATTGCCCTTTTAGGTTTAAATCCGCATTGTGGAGATAACGGTGTAATTGGTAAAGAAGATGATGAAGTAATAATTCCAACAATAAAAAAATTATTCGAAAAAGGAAAAATGGTTTTTGGGCCTTTTTCTGCAGATAGCTTTTTTGGCGGTAAAAACTATGAAAATTACGATGCTGTTTTGGCTTGTTATCATGACCAAGGCTTAGTACCTTTTAAAACATTGGCATTTGGAAGTGGTGTAAATTATACTGCGGGTTTGGCACAAATACGTACTTCGCCAGACCACGGAACAGGTTTTGATATTGCAGGTAAAGACAAAGCAAATGAGCAATCGTTTCGCAATGCGGTTTATATGGCAATAGATGTTTTTAAGACCCGAAAAGAGTATGAAGAACTTACAGAAAACCCATTGAGTCCTAAAAAAATAAACAAAAAATAAAAAATAAGTTGCAATTGGTTTGAAATTCCAATAATTTTATATCTTTGCAAACTCATTTAAGCAAGCAAATCTTCTAGATATGAAAGCGTTAAAAGAATATTTAATACCCTTTGTAGGTTTAAAAATAGGAAAGCACACGTTTGATTTTCAGATAGATAATAGTTTTTTTAAACATTTTTCTTTCGAAGAATATGAGGAAGCTAACGTTGTGGTTGATTTGGTTTTTAATAAAAAAGAGACCCTGCTTGAGTTAGAATTTACACACAATGGAACCGTAAAAGTACCTTGTGATGTAACAAATGAAAGCTTTGATTTGCCAATTAACGGTACGTTAAAGTTAATAGTAAGGTTCGGAGATGTTTTTAATAACGACAACGAAGAACTTTTGATACTGCCTCACGGGGAGTTTCAGGTAGATGTTTCGCAATACATTTATGAAATGATTGTGTTATCTGTACCACTAAAAAGAGTACACCCTGGTGTTGCAGATGGTTCAATAGAACTGCCAGAATACGAAGAGTTGTACGAAGAAGTAGAAGAAGAGCAAAACGAAGAAGAAGAAATAGACCCACGTTGGGCTGAATTAAAAAAACTATTAACGGATAAATAATATAGTAAAATGGCACATCCAAAAAGAAAAATCTCCAAAACAAGAAGAGATAAGAGAAGAACACATTACAAAGCAACTGCACCACAAGTAGCTACTTGCCCAACAACAGGAGAAGCACATTTATACCACAGAGCCTACTGGTCTGAAGGGAAAATGTACTACAGAGGTCAAGTAGTTATAGACAAGTCTGAAGCAGTAGCATAAGACGTATAAAAAGTAAGAGAAAAACTCTCACATTGTGAGAGTTTTTTTTTGTAAAACCTTTTCCATTCTTTAAAAAATTAAAAGAATTAAGATAGGGTTACCGATTTTTTTTGTAATTTCCACCACTTTTAAAGAGTAACTTCTTTATAGAGATGATATACTATGAATAAAATAACAGCAGCAATTACAGCAATTGGCTCTTATGTGCCTGATTTTGTGCTTTCTAACAAAGTATTAGAAGGTTTGGTTGAAACCAATGACGAGTGGATTACCTCTCGTACAGGCATAAAAGAAAGGAGAATACTAAAAGAAGAAGGCAAAGGAACCTCTTTTTTAGCTATTGAAGCAGCAAAAAACCTGCTTTTAAAATCAAATGTAGATCCTGCCGAAATTGACATGGTCATAATGGCAACCGCAACACCCGATTTACTTGTAGCAGCAACTGGGGTTTATGTAGCTTCTGAAATTGGAGCAGTCAATGCTTTTGCGTATGATTTACAAGCGGCTTGTTCTAGTTTTTTATACGGAATGTCTACTGCTTCCGCATATATTTCATCTGGTAAATATAAAAAAGTGTTACTTATTGGAGCAGATAAAATGTCTTCAATAATTGATTACACCGACCGCTCTACCTGTATAATTTTTGGCGATGGAGCAGGTGCCGTTTTGTTTGAACCTAATACTGAAGGTTTAGGCTTGCAAGACGAAATTTTAAGAAGTGACGGTATTGGTCGTGAATTTCTTAAAATTGAAGCTGGAGGTTCTATTCTTCCACCAAGCGAAGATACCATTAAAAACAAGCAACACTTTGTGCATCAAGACGGTAAAACCGTATTTAAATATGCAGTTTCTGGCATGGCAGATGTAAGCGAAAAAATTATGCAACGTAACAATTTATCTCATAATGATGTAAATTGGCTTATAGCACATCAAGCAAACAAACGTATTATAGACGCTACAGCAAACCGAATGGGAGTAGAGGAAGATAAAGTACTTGTGAATATTCACCGTTACGGTAATACAACATCGGCAACATTACCCTTGTTATTGGCCGATTTTGAAGAAAAATTTAAAAAAGGAGATAACTTAATTTTTGCCGCATTTGGAGGTGGATTCACATGGGGATCTATTTACCTAAAATGGGCATACGATACTAAACAATAAACTAACCAATTTTACGATTATGGATATTAGAGAGATTCAGAACTTAATTAAATTTGTTGCCAAATCTGGCGCAACCGAAGTGAAGTTAGAAATGGACGATGTTAAAATCACCATTAAAACAGGAAGCGGTGATACAGAAACCGTAATACAGCAAATGGCAATGCCAACAGCAATGGCAAATATGCCAGTTGCAGCAGCACCTGCTTCTGCTCCAGTTGCAGCAGCACCCGCAGTAGCCGAACCCGCAGCAGACGATAATTCCAAATATATAACAGTAAAGTCTCCAATAATAGGAACTTTTTATAGAAAACCATCACCAGACAAACCAGTTTTTGTTGAAGTAGGTTCAACTATTAGCTCAGGAGATGTACTTTGTGTGATTGAAGCAATGAAGTTATTTAACGAAATAGAATCGGAAGTTTCTGGGAAAATTGTAAAAGTATTGGTAGATGACTCATCTCCTGTAGAATTTGACCAACCTTTATTTTTAGTTGATCCGTCTTAATTTGATAAATTGAAAGAAATATTTTGACTATTTCATTCATTATTAAAAAATTCAAAATTGTTTAATTTTCAAATTAAAAAAGATGTTTAAAAAAATATTAATTGCAAATAGGGGAGAAATTGCACTACGTGTAATTAGAACTTGTAAAGAAATGGGCATTAAAACGGTTGCCGTTTATTCTACTGCAGATGCAGATAGTTTACACGTACGTTTTGCAGATGAAGCGGTATGTATTGGGCCAGCGGCTAGTAATTTATCGTATCTTAAAATGTCGAATATTATAGCAGCTGCAGAGATTACAAATGCAGATGCCATTCACCCAGGTTACGGATTTTTATCAGAAAATGCTAAGTTTTCTAAAATATGTGAAGAGCACGGTATAAAATTTATTGGCGCTTCTCCAGAAATGATAGACCGTATGGGTGATAAAGCTAATGCAAAATCAACCATGATTGCAGCTGGAGTACCTTGTGTACCCGGTTCAGAAGGAGTTATTCAAACTTTTGAAGAATGTGAAAAAATTGCTTTAGAAACGGGTTATCCTGTAATGCTAAAAGCATCTGCTGGTGGTGGTGGTAAAGGAATGCGTGCCGTTTGGAAAGCTGAGGATTTAAAAAATGCTTGGGAATCTGCAAGACAAGAATCTAAAGCTGCTTTTGGAAATGACGATATGTACATGGAAAAACTTATTGAAGAGCCACGTCATATTGAAATACAAGTTGTTGGAGACTCTTCAGGAAGAGCTTGTCATTTATCAGAAAGAGATTGTTCTGTTCAAAGACGTCATCAAAAACTAACAGAAGAAACACCTTCGCCGTTTATGACGGATGAGTTACGTAAAGCAATGGGTGATGCAGCAGTAAAAGCAGCAGAATATATAAAATACGAAGGAGCAGGAACGGTTGAGTTTTTAGTAGATAAGCACCGTAACTTCTACTTTATGGAAATGAATACTCGTATTCAAGTTGAGCATCCTATTACAGAACAAGTTATTGATTACGATCTTATTAGAGAGCAAATATTAGTTGCGGCAGGTGTTAAAATATCGGGTAAAAATTATTTTCCAACTTTACATTCAATCGAGTGTAGAATAAATGCCGAAGATCCATATAATGATTTTAGACCTTCGCCAGGAAAAATAACAACTTTGCATACACCTGGTGGGCATGGTGTTCGCTTAGATACGCATGTATATTCTGGTTATACTATTCCGCCAAACTACGACTCTATGATAGCTAAGTTAATTACAACAGCTCAAACTAGACAAGAAGCTATAAATAAAATGAAGCGTGCATTAGATGAGTTTGTTATAGAAGGAATTAAAACTACAATCCCTTTCCACAGACAGTTAATGGATGAACCAGATTATGTAGCTGGAAATTATACAACCAAGTTTATGGAATCATTTCAAATGAATCCTATAGAAAACTAAAAATGAGCCTCGCAATTGCGAGGCTTTTTTGTATCTTAGTCTAAAATTATAAAGCATGCGTTGGACGATAAAACCAGAACCAGATAGCGATAATGTAAATCATTTAAAAGAAGCTCTACTAGTGCCGCCAATAATTGCAAAATTATTGGTACAAAGAGGTGTTTCAAATTTTGAAGAAGCAAAGCAGTTTTTTAGACCAAGTTTATCAGAATTACA
>CBFIIG010000039.1:6344-13602 GCA_965662615.1 Flavobacterium sp. | reverse complement strand
AAACTTTTTGTAATTGCTTAACATATCCATTTACAATTGGCACATTTACCTTGGTAGAAGTCTCCTCTCCCGAAGCCTCAATGTATAAAGAAAAGTCAATTTTTCCGCGTTCTAAATGTTGCGAAACACGGTTGCGTATCTGCAATTCCATTTCTCTGTAAACCGAAGGAGTTCGTACGTTTAAGTCGAGTCCTTTACTATTTAACGATTTAATTTCAACCGATATTTTTTTGTTAGGAAGTTGCAAAAATGCCTTTCCAAAACCTGTCATAGATTGTATCATATAGCCAATTTAAGCTGCAAAGATAACTAAATTTAATGGCTTATAAAGTGTTGGTTTTTGCATATGCAGCATCATGAACATTAGCTACTGCTCTTCCAGAAGGATCCTTCATTTTTTTAAAAGCGGCGTCCCATTCTAAAGCTACTTTTGTACTGCAAGCTATACTTGCTTCTTGCGGCACGCTTAAAGCTGCTGCGTTACTGGGGAAGTGATCTGTAAAAATCATTCTATAGTAATATTCTTCTTTAGAAGTTGGTGTTTGAATGGGGAATTTAAATTTAGCATTTTCTAATTGTTCATCTGTAATTGCTAAATTCACGGTATCTTTTAGTGTGTCTATCCAACTATACCCAACACCATCACTAAACTGTTCTTTTTGTCGCCAAGCTACGCTTTTTGGTAAAAAATCCTCAAAAGCTTTCCTAAGAACCCATTTTTCCATTCGCTCACCATTAATCATTTTGTCATTTGGGTTAATTTGCATGGCTACGTCTATAAATTCTTTATCAAGAAATGGCACACGACCTTCTATACCCCATGCAGCTAAACTTTTATTCGCACGCAAACAGTCGTACATATGTAGTTTGCTAAGTTTACGAACGGTTTCTTCGTGAAACTCTTTTGCATTTGGTGCTTTGTGAAAATACAAATAGCCACCAAATAATTCATCAGAACCTTCGCCAGATAAAACCATTTTTATACCCATGGATTTTATAACTCTTGCCATCAAATACATAGGTGTAGAAGCTCTAATTGTTGTAACGTCATAAGTTTCTATATTATAAATAACATCTCTTATAGCATCTAAACCTTCCTGAATAGTAAATATTATTTCGTGATGAACCGAACCAATATGATCGGCTACTTTTCTAGCAGCTGCTAAATCTGGTGAGCCATCTAAACCAACAGCAAAAGAATGCAATTGAGGGTACCATGCATCTGTTGTGCTTTCGGACTCTATTCTTTTTTGAGCATATTTTTTTGTAATTGCAGAAATCACGGAAGAGTCTAAGCCTCCAGATAGCAATACACCATATGGTACATCGCTCATTAATTGTCTTTTTACTGCTGCCTCTAATGCAATTTTTATAGTTTCAATATTTGTTTCATTCTCTTTTACGGCTTCATAATCGGTCCATTCTCTTTTATACCACTGAACAAATTCACCATTTCCGCTATAAATATAATGTCCTGGCGGGAATAGCTCTATTTTAGCACAAACTCCTTCTAAAGCTTTCAACTCAGAAGCAACATAAAAAGTACCATTTTCGTCCCAGCCAATATATAATGGAATTATACCCATGTGATCACGTGCTATAAAGTATTCGTTTTTTGCTACATCGTAAACAGCAAAACCAAACATTCCGTTTAATTGATCTAAAAAACCTGGTCCTTTTTCTTTATATAAAGCTAAAATTACTTCACAATCGCTTTTTGTTTGAAATTCATATGGGTTTTTTAGTTGACTTCTTAACGCTTTATGATTGTATATTTCACCATTAGCAGCTAAAACTAAATTTCTATCTTTACTATATAGTGGTTGTTTTCCAGAAGTAGGATCCACTATTGCAAGTCTTTCATGTGACATAATTGCATTTTCATTACTAAAAACACCACTCCAATCTGGCCCTCTATGACGAATGGTTTTAGACATTTCTAAAACTTTAGGACGTAAAATTTCTGCTTTTTGTTTTAAATCAAAAGCACACACTATACCACACATAACTCTTTATTTTTTTATTGTACACGTGAATTTAATATATTAAAATGACAAACAAAAAATATTTTTGATTTACTGACGTAGTTTTGCATTAATATTAAATAAAACAAGATAAAGCCTTTAAATTTTTATTTAAAAGCCTTTAAATTATTGAATTTATAATTCTATTAAAATAAATTTTTAACAACCATTTGAATTTAACTAAATCAAAACAAATAGCTAACTAAAGATAAAATTAGTTGTAAAAATTATCCGTTAGTGTTTTATTTAAAAACGTTAAATCTTATAAAAATTAAATTCTTTTTTTCTTTTTTCATAAAAAAGATTTAAACTCAGTCAACATGAGATTTTTTTACTTAAATTTGATTTATTAAAATTACATAAACATGAAATTTGAATCTAAAAATCCGTTTTTTAAAACCAAATCGTTTAAAAACGCAGAATCTGTATCTCATGCAGAATCAGGTATATTGGTTCGCGAGGAACCAATGACAATAGCAGGAGCCATAAATAAAAGTTTTATTTTAATGGGGCTTTTGTTAACAACCGCAAGTTTAAGTTGGTATTTAGCTGCAACTGGTTTTAATGCTACTATACTTATTTTAGGAGGTGCTATAATTGGTTTTATTATGGTATTAATTGCCTCTTTTAAGCCGCATACTTCGCCATATATCGCGCCAGGTTATGCCTTGTTCGAAGGTTTGTTTATTGGTGGAATTTCTGCCATGTTCGAAGCCATGTATCCGGGTTTAGTAATACAAGCTGTAGCCGCAACTTTTGTAACCTTTATAGTTTGCTTGGGGTTGTATAAGTACAAAATTGTACAAGTAACCGAACGCTTTAAATCGGTTGTAATTGGTGCTACTTTGGCTATTGCATCGTATTATTTATTGTCGTGGGTACTGTCGTTTTTTATCGACTTTCAACCTATACATCACGGAAACTCTATACTAAGTATTGGTGTGAGTGTTTTTGTAATTATTATTGCTGCACTTAACCTGTTCTTAGATTTCGATATGATAGAAAAAGGAGCAGAGCAAGAAATGCCAAAATACATGGAATGGTTCTCTGCAATGGGACTTATGATAACCTTAGTTTGGTTATATATTGAGTTTTTAAGACTGCTTTCGAAATTATCGAGCAGAGATTAATTTTTTACTTTTACAATACTAAACGCTCTTTTTAAGAGCGTTTTTTTGTTGGTTATTTTTATAATTTTTAGTTAGTTGTTTGTAGTTGAAATTATAAAAGACAAATGCTTTATGTGTTTTCTGTTTGATGTGTTTTAATAAGAAGAGCTTTTACAACCTATTAGTACAGAGAGTTGTGATAAGTTTATGCTTGTTTTGCTTCTTAATTTCTACTTTATAACAACTTATAATCTACTGTTTTTTGCCTTCCATTTTATCCTAAAATTTATGTACTTTTGCCCTTTGATTAAAAAACAGGAATTATGTGTGCAAAATTTACAGAATATAAAGGTCTCAATCTAACAAATATAGCCGATGAGGTTATGGAGTTTTGGAAGGAAGAATCGATTTTCGAAAAAACCATTTCTTCAAGAGATGCCAATAAGCCTTTTGTGTTTTTCGAAGGACCTCCTTCGGCAAACGGAATGCCAGGTATTCATCACGTAATGGCACGAAGCATAAAAGATATTTTTTGCCGCTATAAAACACAAAAAGGATACCAAGTAAAACGAAAAGCGGGTTGGGATACCCACGGCTTACCCGTAGAACTTGGAACAGAAAAAGAATTAGGTATAACCAAAGAAGATATTGGAACAAAAATTTCGGTTACAGAATATAACGAAGCATGTAAAAAAACCGTAATGCGGTATACCGATGTTTGGAACGACCTAACCGAACGTATGGGCTATTGGGTAGATATGAAAGATCCTTATATCACCTACAAACCCAAATACATGGAAAGTGTTTGGTGGTTGCTTAAGGAAATTTATAATAAAAATTTAATGTATAAAGGCTATACCATACAGCCTTATTCACCAAAAGCAGGTACTGGACTTAGTTCGCACGAAGTTAACCAACCGGGTGCATACAGAGATGTTACAGATACAACGGTTGTGGCTCAATTTAAAGCCATAAAAGAAAGCCTTCCAGTTGCTTTACAAGCTTTTGATAATTTACACTTTTTGGCATGGACAACCACACCATGGACTTTACCAAGTAACACGGCGTTAACGGTTGGTCCAAAAATTGAATATGTTGTTGTTAATACATTTAATCAATATACTGGGGATTCTGTTAATTTAATACTAGCTGAAAAGCTTGTCTCTAAACAATTTTCAGGTAAATATTTTTTAAGCGATGACGCGTTTGACTTCTATAACTATTTAATAAAAAATAATTCAAGTTCAGATTCTATAGAAATGCTTAAAGCTGTTTTTTCTGAGGATAGATATTCTGAAATTGTTGACTTTTCTAATTTAGTTAAAGAAATCAAAAATGATAAAATACCTTATAGAATTATTGGAAAGATTACGGGTAAAGATTTATTAAATTCACGTTATGAGCAATTAATACCTCTAGCGTTACCACATAATAATCCGCAAGATGCTTTTAGAGTAATTACGGGAGACTTTGTTACCACAGAAGACGGAACAGGTATTGTACATACCGCACCTACTTTTGGTGCAGACGATGCTAAAGTAGCTAAAGAAGCTAGTCCAGAAGTACCGCCAATGTTGGTAGAAGACGCTAGTGGCACTTTAGTGCCTTTGGTAAACTTACAAGGTAAATTTATTGACGGTTTAGGGGATTGGTCTGGTAAATACGTTAAAAACGAATACTACGACGAAGGCACTGCGCCCGAGCGTTCGGTTGATGTAGAAATTGCCATTTTATTAAAAGAAGAAAATAAAGCCTTTAAAGTAGAAAAATATGTGCACAGTTATCCACATTGTTGGCGAACAGATAAGCCTATTTTATACTACCCGCTAGATTCTTGGTTTATAGAAATAACAAAGGTAAAAGACCGTATGCACCAATTAAATGACACCATAAACTGGAAGCCAAAAGCAACAGGAGAAGGTCGTTTTGGTAACTGGTTAAAAAATGCGAATGACTGGAATTTATCGCGTTCACGTTATTGGGGAATTCCATTACCAATTTGGAGAACAGAAGACAAAACCGAAGAAATTTGTATTGGTAGTGTTGAAGAGTTGTTCAACGAAATAGAAAAAGCCATTACGGCAGGATTAATGAAAACCAATCCTTATGCTGGTTTTGAAGCAGGAAATATGAGTGAAGCCAATTACGATTTAATTGATCTTCATAAAAATATAGTTGACGAAATTGTATTGCTTTCGCCTAAAGGACAAGCCATGCAACGCGAAGCCGATTTAATAGACGTTTGGTTCGACTCGGGTTCTATGCCTTACGCACAATGGCATTATCCTTTTGAAAACAAAGAAGCAGTAGAATCTGCAGCATATACACCAGCCGATTTTATTGCAGAAGGTGTAGATCAAACACGTGGTTGGTTTTATACTTTACACGCTATTTCTACTTTGGTTTTTGATAAAGTTGCCTATAAAAATGTGGTTTCTAATGGTTTGGTTTTAGACAAAAATGGTCAAAAAATGTCGAAGCGCTTAGGAAACGCAATCGACCCTTTTACCACTATTAGAGAACACGGTCCAGATGCTACACGTTGGTACATGATTTCTAACGCAAATCCTTGGGATAATTTGAAATTTGATTTAGAAGGGATAACCGAAGTGCGTAGAAAGTTTTTTGGAACCTTATACAATACCTATTCTTTCTTTGCTTTATATGCAAATATAGATGGTTTTACCTATGCAGAAGATGAAATTCCTTTAGCAGATCGACCAGAAATTGACAGATGGATACTTTCCGAACTTCACACACTTATATCGGTTGTAGATGAAGCTTATAATGACTATGAACCAACACGAGCAACACGAGCCATTTCTGACTTTGTTCAGGAGAATTTAAGTAACTGGTATGTGCGTTTGTGTAGAAGACGTTTTTGGAAAGGAAGTTATGGTACAGATAAAATTGCTGCTTACCAAACCCTATACACCTGCTTAGAGACAGTAGCTCAGCTATCTGCGCCTGTTGCTCCATTCTTTATGGATCAATTATTTAAAGACTTAAATAAAGCCACAAATAAAAACAACTTAGAAAGCATTCACTTGTCAAATTTCCCTGAAAGTGTGGATAAATTTGTTGATAAGTCGTTGGAAAGCAGAATGTTGAAAGCACAAACCGTTTCATCTTTGGTGTTGTCGTTACGTAAAAAGGAAAGTTTAAAAGTACGTCAACCTTTGCAAAAGGTAATGATACCGGTGCTTGACGCTCAATTTCAAAGTGAAATAGAAGCAGTTGCAGACCTTATAAAAGCCGAAGTTAATGTGAAAGAAATTGACTTTATTGGAGAAGATTCGGGTATATTAGTGAAGCAAATAAAGCCTAATTTTAAAGCTTTAGGTCCTCGCTTTGGTAAAGATATGGGTCTGATTTCTAAAGAGATACAGAAATTTACTCAAGAACAAATTCAGATTATCGACAAAAACGGAAGTTTGAATTTACAAATTGGAGAAAAAAATATAAATTTGACAATTGATGATGTAGAAATTACTTCGCAAGATATTCCGGGATTATTAGTGGCTAATGCAAATGGTATAACTGTTGCTTTAGACATCACTTTAACCGAAGAACTTATTTTAGAAGGAATTGCTAGAGAGCTTGTAAATCGAATACAAAATGCCAGAAAAGATGCTGGTTTTGACGTAACGGATAAGGTGAAAGTTGTATTACAGAATCAGGAGCAAATTGAACAAGCTGTTGCCGCTTTTGAAGACTATATTAAGTCGGAAACATTAACTAATTCAATTCTTTTTGAAGTTGATGTAAAAAATGGTACAGAAATTGAGTTTGATGAATTGAAAACAAATTTACTAATTTCTAAATAACGAAATTATGACTGAAGAAAAAGTTAAATACTCAGATGCTGACTTAGCAGAATTTAAAGCTATAATAGTAGCTAAAATTGAAAACGCCCTATCTGATTTAGAGCTTATTAAAAGTGCTTATATGAACGATTCCAATAACGGAACAGACGATACATCGCCTACGTTTAAAGCTTTTGAAGAAGGAAGTGAAACCATGTCTAAAGAAGCCAATTCGCAATTAGCAATTCGTCAAGAAAAGTTTATTCGCGATTTAAAAAACGCTCTTTTCCGTGTAGAAAACAAAACTTATGGCGTTTGT
>CBFIIG010000039.1:0-6245 GCA_965662615.1 Flavobacterium sp. | reverse complement strand
TGTAAAAAATAGTTAAAAAACGCTCTTCAAAGGGCGTTTTTTTATGTAGTTTACTTATTTTTGTCACAAATAATTCATCATGACCTTAAAAAAAGCTTCTATTTTAGTATTTCTGATACTTTTTATCGATCAAATTTCTAAAATATACATTAAAACAAATTTCTTTTTAAACGAAGAAATAGTCGTTTTTGATTGGTTTCGTATTCATTTTATAGAAAACGAAGGAATGGCTTGGGGAGCAGAAATTCCTGGCAATTATGGAAAATTATTTTTAACCCTCTTTAGAATTACCGCTGTTGGTGGAATAGTTTATTGGTTGGTGGATTCGGTTAAAAAAAACGGTTCAAAACATTTAATTATTGCTATTTCTTTAATTTTAGCGGGAGCAGTAGGTAATATTATCGATTCGGTTTTTTACGGTGTTATTTTTAATGATAGCTACCACCAAGTTGCTTCAGCTTTTTCAGATAACCCATACGGGCAATGGTTTCATGGAGAAGTAGTAGATATGCTTTATTTTCCAATGTGGTCTGGCAAATTACCTACTTGGATACCAAAGTGGGGCGGCAAAGATTTTACTTTTTTCAACGCCATTTTTAATATTGCCGATATGGCAATTTCTACAGGAGTTGGTATTTTGATTGTTTTTAATAAAAAAGCTTTCGGTAACAATTAATTGCCAAATAAATTCAATTGTTTGTTTTTGTTTTCAAGTTCTAACAGAAATTTTTTACGCCACAAACCTCCTGCATAACCAGTTAACGAGCCGTTGCTGCCTATAACTCTGTGGCAAGGGATTACTATTGCAATTGGGTTTTTTCCGTTTGCAGATGCCATTGCTCTAATTGCTTTGGGTGTACCTTTCTTTTTTGCCATTTCCATGTAAGAACAGGTTTTGCCAAATGGAATTTGTTGAAGGTCTTGCCAAACTTCTTTTTGAAAAGGAGTGCCTTGTGGATTTAATTTTAAAGTAAATTCGGTTCTTTCACCATTAAAATATTCATTTAATTGTAAAACTGTTTTCTCTAATAGTTTAGGTATCGATTTGCTAGTCTTTTGCTCTTCGTTTAAAAATATTATTTCAACAATACCTTCATTGTTACCACAAATTTTTACTATACCAACAGGCGTTTTTATGTGTACTTCTTCCATAATAAAAAACCAAGCGGTTAGGCTTGGTTTAAAATAATAATTAGATGAAATAAAATTAGAATTAAGACTTAACTTCTTCTTTTTTCTCTACTTTTCCTTTAATACTCAATACTTTTCTACCACCGTCTCCTTCGTTAGTTTTAACGGTGATTGATTTGTTAAATGGTCCAACACCTCCTGCATTATAACGAGCATCTACAAATCCTTTTTCTCCTGGTTTAATAGGTGTTTTAGAATAATCTGTAGCTGTACATCCACAAGATGCTTGTACATTAGTAATAATGATAGGCTCTTTTGTGGTGTTTGTGAATTCAAAACGATACGTTTCTGGTTTTCCTTGCTCTAAAGTTCCAAAATCATGTATTGTTTTCTCAAAACTCAATTGTGATTCTACAACTGATTTTGGTGCTTCGGCAGTTCTAGTTGCCGTTGGAGTTGCAACTGCTTTTTTATTTGATTTCATTTGTGCAAAAGATGCTGTAGAAATTAAAAGCGCAACTAAAGTAATTTTTAAAGTTTTCATAGTGTATTAATTTTATAATTTGAGTTCGTTTTTATTACGATACAAACGTACAATACATTTTTAAGAATAAAGTTAATCAACCTCAAATTCTTGTTAATGACATGTTAACCACCGGTTAATTTGTTAGTTTGTATCTCTTTTTTAAGTTATTTTTACAAATATTATGTTTTTTATGAAATTTAACAAATTAAATACGGTAATACTTTTAGGCTTTATTGCAATTGTAGGGGTACTTATTATGCAGTTGCTAATGCTAAATAAGGCTTCTTCTTTCGAAAAAAAGGAAATCGAAGACAAGTTACATTATGCTTTGCAAGACGTGGTTACCAAAATCTATTCCGAAAACAACATAGTAGAACCCGCAGAAAGTCCTATTCAAAAAATATCTGAAACCTATTATGTTGTTAATGTAAATACTCAGTTCAGCTCTAAAAGCTTAGAGCATTATTTGGTTACAGAGTTCGAAAAAGTGAAACTCGATATGGATTTTGAATATGCTGTTTACGATTGTTCTTCGGACAATATGTTATATGGTAAATACATATCTAAAGATGGAAATAGTAAAGAAGAATGTTTGGATTGTTTTGAAAAAGACCAAGATTTAACGTATTATTTTGCTTTGCGATTGCCCTCATTTAAATCGGCTATATATAGTAGTTTAGCTCAATATTGGATATATACTTTTGTGTTGTTTTTTGTGCTTGTAATTTATGTGTATTCTGTATTTTTTATGCTAAAACAAAAGCGCTATACCGACTTACAAAACGATTTTATAAATAACATGACACACGAGTTTAAAACACCTTTGTCTTCTATTCTTATTGCTTCAAAATACATGAGTAAGCAACCCGAAATAAAACAAGACAAAAAACTGTCTCGTTATATGGATATCGTTTTCAACCAAAGCGAAAAACTCAATTTACACATCGAAAAACTTTTATATGTGGCTAAAGCTACGAGTCATCAATTTACGCTATCTAAGTCGTCATTTAATTTATATGATGTTTTGCTTTCTGCCAAAGAAAACATTAGTTTAAAGTACCAAGATATTCAACCAAAAATTGAAATAAAAGCTATAAATGTTATTATAGAAGCAGACGAATTTCATTTTTATAATGTGTTGTACAATTTATTAGATAATGCAGTTAAATACAGCATGCCAAATCCTGAAATAATTGTGCTTTTAGAGCAGAAAACTGATTTTTACGAATTAGCAATTTCGGATAACGGAAAAGGAATACCCGAAAAAGACATGCCATTTATTTTTGACTCGTTTTATAGAGTAGAACAAGAAAAAGGAAAAGACATTGAAGGTTTTGGTATCGGGCTCTCTTATGTAAAAAAAATAATAGATATGCATCTATTTAAAATTAAGGCAAACAATACGTCTTCGGGTTTTAAAGTAACACTAACACTACCAAAAAAATGAAAAAAATTTTATACGTAGAAGATGATGCTACCCTAGCTTTTTTAACCGTTGATAGTTTAGAAGAAAACTATGAATTGGTGCATTGTGCCGATGGCGAAACAGCTTTAGAAATGTTTTGCTCTCAGTCTTTCGACCTTTGTTTGCTCGATATTATGTTGCCTAAATTAGATGGTTTTGAGCTAGCAAAAGAGATTCGAAAAAGAGACCAACAAATACCTATATTGTTTTTATCTGCTAAAACACTAAAAGAAGACCGTATAAAAGGATTAAAAATAGGCGCAGACGACTATTTGGTAAAACCGTTTTCTATGGAAGAATTGTATTTAAAAATAAATGTATTTTTAAAAAGGAGTGCTAAAGAAGTATCGCAAAACAAAGATTTTAAGGTTGGAAATTTTATATTTAAACCTAAAAATTATAGCTTGCATATAAACGACAAAACTTTTACGCTAACCGAAAGAGAATCTCATTTATTACAACTTTTTGTAGAACAACCCAATGTGGTTTTAAAAAGGGAACAGATTTTGAACGCACTTTGGGGCAACGAAGACTATTTCTCTGGCCGAAGCTTAGATGTTTTTATTTCTCGTTTAAGAAAAATTTTAAAAGAAGACCCAAAACTAAAAATAGAAAACAGCCCAAGAATTGGTTTTAAATTGGTACTCTAAATTTCAAAAGTTTCAAATAATATAATTAAATTTACAAAAAAATTGCCTCATGAAAAAACTAGCCCTTTTAGTATCCCTTTTAGCATTAAACACTGGTTGTGTATCTAAAAAAGTATTTAATGATTTAGAAGACAATTATGCTAAAATTAAAAAAGAGCACAATTTGCTTTCTGATGAGAATAGTAAATTAAAAACCCAGAAAAACGCACACGATTTGGCTTTGTCTAAATTAGATGCACAATATAATACTACCAAAGCAGAACGCGATCAATTAGAAATAGATTACAAGGCATTACAAAAAAAATACGATAATTTAAACGCTTCTTACACTGCTTTAGAAAAAGACAGCAACGAAGCTTTAAGTGCAAATATTACTAAAAATCGTAATTTGTTAGCCGAATTAGAGGCCAAAGAAAAATCGCTGGCAGCAGAAAAAAGTAGTTTAGATGCTTTAAAGGCAAAATTAGAAAGTACATCGGCTCGTATGGAAGAATTAGAGCAAATGATGGCAGCTAAAGATGCAGGTATGAAAGCATTAAAAGATAACTTATCTAAAGCATTAAATGCGTTTGAAGGCAAAGGTTTAACGGTTGAACAACGTAACGGTAAAGTATATGTTTCTATGGAAAACAAATTACTTTTCGAATCGGGGAGTTGGAAGGTTGGATCAGAAGGTAAAAAAGCAGTTGTTGCTTTGGGTAAAGTTTTAGGAGAAAACCCAGAAATATCAGTTTTAATAGAAGGTCACACAGACGATGATAAAATTACTGGAGCCATAGGAAACATAGAAAACAACTGGGATTTATCTACCAAGAGAGCCACAGCAATTGTTACTATTTTAGGCGAAAACAAAAGCATAGATAAAAAGAACTTAACAGCTGCTGGTAGAGGAGAATTTGCTCCAATAGCAACAAATGACACAACCGAAGGAAAAGCCAAAAACAGAAGAATAGAAATTATTTTAACACCAAAATTAGATGAAATATCTAAAATGTTAAACGAATTTTAAATCCGCACCATGAAATACAATTTGTTGCCCAATACCAACCTAAAAGTAAGTGAAATTTGTTTGGGAACCATGACTTTTGGGAACCAAAACACCGAAGCCGAAGCACACCAGCAATTGGATTATGCCATAGACAAAGGCATTAACTTTTTAGATACAGCAGAAATGTATCCAATTGGAGGAAATGCTCAAATTTTTGGAAGTACTGAGCGACAAATAGGAACTTGGATTAAGAAATCGGGTAAGCGAGATAAAGTGGTTTTAGCAACTAAAATTGCAGGGCCAAACCGCGGAATGGAATACATACGTAAACCACTCGATTTTTCTAAAAAAAGCATCACCGAAGCTGTTGAGTTGAGTTTAAAACAATTGCAGACTGATTATATAGATTTGTATCAAATGCATTGGCCAGAACGTGTGATGAACATGTTTGGCAAACGAGGTTTAACCGAAATTGACACGCAATGGGGAGATAATTTTTTTGATATACTCACCACGTTTGACAGTTTAATTAAAGAAGGTAAAATTAAGCACATTGGTCTTTCTAACGAAGTGCCGTGGGCGGTAATGAAATATTTAAACGAAAGCGAAAAGCACGGTTTACCACGTATTTCTACCATTCAAAACCCGTATTCGCTTTTAAACCGACTTTTCGAAGTGGGTTTAACCGAAACGTGTATGCGAGAAAATGTTGGTCTTTTGGCTTATTCTCCGTTGGGATTTGGTTATTTAACAGGTAAGCATTTAAATGGAATTGTAGAAAACTCTAGGTTAGATTTGTTTAAACAATTTACACGTTACGTGAATCCAAATTGCACAAAAGCAACCCAGCTATATAAAAATTTAGCAGAACAAAACGGCTTAACACTTGTACAAATGGCATTGGCTTTTGTAAAGCAGCAACAGTTTGTAACTTCAACTATAATTGGTGCAACGTCTATGGTGCAACTGCAAGAAAACATTGCAGCTTTTGATGTGGTTTTAAGTGACGAATTAATTACTGAAATTAATAAAATACACGAATTACATCCAAACCCTGCTCCTTAAAAAGGGTTTACACGATTAAATAACGCTTTTATAAAGGGCATTTTAGGACACGAAAGTATAATTTTTAGATCTTCTAAAAGTGTCGTTTCTTCGTCTAAAAATTTAAAGATAAGTTGTGCGTTTCCTTTTTTAAATAAAGCTGAAAAAATTTCAGAACCTTTTTGGTTATTTTTATATAAAATATCTAAAAGCAGTAAGTCGTAAAACCAGAATTTATTAGTTTTATATACGTTTTTAAATGTAGAATAGTTGTGTAAATTTTTTGCTAATGCATTGGCTTTTTTAACTGCATTTCTAAAAGTATAACCTGTACTAGCTTTTGTCCAACCACCAGCAGATCCAATATTTAAAATTCGGTTGGTATTTTTTTTCCAAAACGGATAACAGGTCATAGGAATACAACCTTTTTCGGTTTCTGTA
>CBFIIG010000038.1:2570-13696 GCA_965662615.1 Flavobacterium sp. | reverse complement strand
TTCGTAATTTTTAGCCTGCATAAAGGCATTCCCTAAATTATGAAAACTTTTGTGCTTTTCTTCTTTAGTTGTAGCGTTCTTTATGGCTATTTTAAAACTATTTTCTGCTTCGGAAATTTTGTTTTGTTTGTAAATTGTAGTTCCTAAATTGTAATTTGCAACTCCTAATTTTGGCTTAGAATCGGCAGTTGCTGTTCTGTAATTTTCTTCGGCGGCAATAAAATTTTTAGCCTCATAATTGCTGTTTGCCGAGAACAAAGCAGCTTCTTTTCGTTGTCCGAACAATAATGTGGTTACAAATAATAAAACAATTGAAACCAATTTAATAATTAATTTTATCATGGTTTTTTTGTGTTAAATAGGTTTAATTTCTGAATCCATTTTGTTTTTCTTTCGAAAAAGAAAACATCTAGTAGCAATAAAAAGAAAGCAATACCAGCAAACCATTGAAATTGCGTTTGATATTCTGCCATTTGTTGGGTGTCGAATTCCTTTTTTTCTATGGAGTTTAAAGCGTTTTTAATTTTCTCAATTACCTCATTGGTTTTTACAGCATGTATAAAAAGTCCGTCTGTTTCTATAGCAATTTCTTCTAAAATTTCAGAGTTTAATTTGGTAATAACCTCATTACCTTCTTTGTCTTTTTTAAACTCTTTTCTGCCGTTTAAAGTAATTGGAATTGTGCTTCCTGCGGTAGTTCCTAAGCCTAAAGTAATAATTTTTATACCTTTAGATTTAGCCACTGCTGCTGCGTCTTTAGCGCCCTCGCCATGGTCTTCACCATCAGACAGAAGAATAATTAATTTGCTGGTATCTACGGCATCAAAAAAAGTAGATGCCATTTCTATGGCTTCTGCCAAAGCTGTTCCTTGAGACGACACCGTGTTGGTGTTCATGTCTTGTAAATATATTTTACCAATATTATAATCGGTAGTCATAGGCAAAACAGGGTAGGCACTGCCGGCATAACCCACTATTCCTATTCGGTCGTTTCCTAAATTATTTATAATTTGAGAAACTACTTGTTTTGCTTTTTCAATTCGATTTGGAGCTATGTCATTTGCCAACATACTTTTAGAAACGTCCATCGCAAAAACAATGTCTATTCCTTGTCTTTTAACATCTTCTAAAGTAGTTCCTATTTTTGGGTTAACCAACGAAACAACTAACAAAGCGAGAACCAGAAGCAATATTATTAGTTTTAAAAAAGGTTTAAAAGTCGATTTTTCTGGGCTTAATTTGTCTAATAAAACCAAGTCAGCAAATTTTTTTTGTTGCTTTTTTTTCCAGCGCCATTGAGCAGCAAAAAGCAATACCACTAACGGAATTAGCAGTAATAAATAGGCCAGTTTTGGTGCTTCTATTTCGTACATTTAAATAAAACTTTTATAAATGGTTTGTTTTAAAATAAGTTCTAACATTAAAAAACCAAGTGCTAAGGCTATAAAAAACTTGAATTTTTCGTCGTAATTATAATACCTGTTTTCTTTTATTTCGGTGGTTTCTAACTTGTTTATTTCTTTGTAAATTTCTTTAAGCTTTTCGTTAGATGTGGCTCTAAAGTACTTTCCGCCCGTTTTTTGAGCAATTTCTTTCATCAGCTTTTCGTCAATTTCTACAGGCATGTTTTTATACTCAAACTGACCGTTAGCTAATTTTCTGAACGGAAATGGAGCTGTACCATTTGTACCTAAACCAATGGTGTATACTTTTAAACCGTATTCTTTAGCAATTTCTGCCGCCATAACAGGGTCAACCGCTGGGCGGTTGTTTTTACCGTCGGTTAATAAAATAATCACACGGCTTTTTGCTTTACTTTGTTTTAAACGATTAATAGATGTGGCTAAACCTACACCAATTCCGGTCCCGTCTTCTATTACCGTATCGTCGTATTTTATGGTTTTTAGCGACTCTAAAAGCATGGTTTTGTCAGACGTAACAGGTGTTCTCGTATAACTTTCACCTGCATAAACCACCAAACCAATGCGGTCGTTAACTCGGTCTTTAATAAAAGTAGCTGCTACATTTTTTAGTGCTTCTAAGCGGTTGGGTTTTAAATCGCGCGCCAACATACTACCCGAAACGTCCATTGCCATAACAATATCAATTCCTTTTGAAGTTTTTATTTTAGCCGTAACATCTGTAGTTCTTGGTCTTGCCAAAGCAATAATTAATGCGCTTAAAGCAAGTAATCGAAATGCTTTTAACAGCCATTGTGTTTTAGTACGCCAAGTGCTGTGATTTGCAAATGCTTTGGTACTGCTCATAAGAAGCGTAGCCTTTTCGTTTTTTTGTTGCCAAATCCACCAACCTACAAGTAGCGGAATAAGCGTAAAGAGCCAGAAAAACTGTGGATGTACAAAATTTATATTTTCCATGTTATTCTTTGGTTTCTAATTCGATTGATTGGGTAATACGTTCCGCTATTTTTTTAGCGTTTTCATTTTCCTCTTGGTATAAAATAATCAACTGCTGAATGCCTTTAGGTTGTGAAAAAACCAGAATTTCGAAGCCTATTTTTTCGTTATTTTGTTTATTATCTTTTAAAGAAAAGCTACCAAAAGCCCTTTCTCCTTTAATGGTTGTTCCTGTATCAAACGATTCCATTTTAGGAAAAATATTCACGGCTCCCATAGATTCTAATTGTTTTAAATTAAGCTCTATTAATTGCTCATTAGACAACGAAAGACTATCTTTTAAAGAAATAGTTGCTAAAAACACAGTGTACGCATCACCTGGTTTTCCTAATTGAAAATCACTTTCGCTTTCTATTTGTGGTGCTGTATTTTGCTTGTTCGTATTTATACGCGATAAAGCATAAGGAGTTTCTATCTTAATACTTGGCAAACCGTAATTTGATTTTACCCAAGGAGCATCAACCAAACTAGCTGTAGATTGTCCAATAAAGTTTTCTCTAATGTAATTATTTCCTTTAAATGCCCAAAGCGTTACAAATGCAATACTAAAAACAGTAATTGAAGCAGCAACAGGAACGGCTATTTTTTGCCAAAATTGACGCTTTGCTTTTTTGCGTTTGCGTTCTTCTATAAATAAGTTTTCTACTTCCTCTTCGGTTCTTGGAATAGATTTATCTAATGTAATTAAAAAATTAGAAATGGTTTTTTTATCATTTTCTATTTGGTGTTCTTCGGGTTTAGATTTGGCGAATTTTACCAAATCTGCAGTTGCTAATACTTTTTTAAATTGCAAAAGCGTTTCCCTGTTTAATTTAATTTTTTTCTTTTTTAAGGTTTTCGAAAGTATATCAAACAACTCGCTCGATGTACTTTCTAAAGCTTTTATTTCGATGGATTCTTCCAAATAGGTTCTAGAAATATCTGTTAATTCCGAATAAAACGTTTTGGTTTCGTCTTGCTCCACAAACGTATTGTTAGTTAGCTTTTTAAGGTAAACCAATGCTTTTTCTATAGGCGAAGCAAAAAGCAATGCTTCTCTTTCGTTTTTATTTTTCTGATATCTCGTTATTACGATAAAGCCAATAAAAGCAGCAGCTAAGGCTAAAAGTAAAAAAACAAACAACCACCACCATGGACTTGCGGGCTTTTCGGCAGTATTTATAATGTCTTTAATCTCGTAAAGTGGTTGTTTTAAAGTATCCACTTCTACATCGAAAACCTGAACCGCAAAGCTATCGCTTAACTGATTTTTACCTGCAATACGAACTGCAATTCGAGGCAATGTGTATTTACCCGAATCAAAAACTGTTAATCCATATTTTTTTATCATTTGAGTTATTCCTTCTTCTACAATGGTATCGGTCGGATAACTTTCTATCACTTCAAAAGCACCAATTTGTTTAGGCTCTGGAAAAATTACAGGGATGTCTGTTGGTGTTGCCGTTTTTAATGTCAGTTTAAACTCCGACCCAATTTTAATTGCGGTAGAATCTACACTGCTTTTCATTTGTTGCGCTTGCAAAAATGTAAAGTTTAAAAGTATATATAAAAAGACTAAAGGTCTCATTCGTTTGTTGTTTTATTAATTTCTGGCTTTAAAATAGCCTAATAATTTTGTAACATAACTTTCATCTACACGGGTGTGAACCACGCCTGCTCCTGCTTTAGAGAATTGCTCTTTAAAATAACCTACTTGCGCTCTTTGGTTTATTTCATAGTCTTTTCGGGCTTTCGTCGAATGTGTATCTACTAAAACTACTTTATTTGTTTCGGCATCTAAAAGAGGAACTAAACCAATATTTGGCATTTTTTCTTCGCGAGCATCATATACTCTAATGCCTGTTAAATCGTGTTTTTTAGCTGCAATTTTTAATGGTTTTTCATAATCTTGTGTCATAAAATCGGAAACCACAAAAACAATGGCTTTCTTTTTCATAACGCCTGCTAAAAACTGCAATGCAACCGCCAAGTCGGTTTTATTGCTTTTAGGCGAAAATTCAATTAGCTCCCTAATAATTCGCAATACATGGGTTTTTCCTTTTTTTGGCGGAATATAAAGCTCTACTTGATCTGAAAATAAAAGCAAGCCAATTTTATCGTTATTTTTAGTTGCCGAAAAAGCCAAAGTTGCAGCAATTTCAGTAACTACTTCGCTTTTTAATTGGTTTTTTGTACCAAAAAGCGCCGAGCCGCTAATATCCACCAAAAGCATCATGGTGAGTTCTCTTTCTTCTTCAAAAACTTTAATATATGGTTCGTTATAACGAGCGGTAACATTCCAATCTATTGCTCTTACGTCGTCGCCGTATTGGTATTGTCGTACTTCCGAAAAAGTCATACCTCTACCTTTAAACGAAGTGTGGTATTCCCCAGAAAAAATGTGATCACTTAATCTGCGGGTCTTAATCTCTATTTTGCGAACTTTTTTTAGTAAATCTTTGGTTTCCATTTTTGTAGTGATTAGTTGTAATAGATAGCGATTTGTAAGGTTTATAAATCGCTAGTAACTAATTACTTTTTAAGGTACTTCTACTTCGTTTACAATTTGGTTTATAATATCAACCGATGTTATGTTTTCTGCTTCTGCTTCATATGTAATTCCTATACGGTGACGTAATACGTCGTGAACAACAGCTCTTACGTCTTCTGGAATTACATAACCTCTTCGTTTTATAAAAGCATAACATTTTGCAGCAGTTGCAAGATTAATACTTCCCCTAGGTGATGAACCAAAACTGATAAGTGGTTTTAGTTTTTCGAGTTTGTATTTTTCTGGGTAACGGGTTGCAAAAATAATGTCTAATATGTATTTCTCGATTTTTTCGTCCATGTACACCATTCGAACGGCTTCTTGAGCACGAACAATTTGCTCGGCAGAAACGACAGGTTTTACTTTTTCGTAACTTCCTTTTAAATTTTGACGAACCACAATTCGTTCGTCTTCCATTTTAGGGTAATCAATTACTGTTTTAAGCATAAAACGGTCCACTTGTGCTTCTGGTAAAGGGTAGGTTCCTTCTTGCTCTACAGGGTTTTGCGTAGCCAATACTAAAAACGGCTGATCTAATTTAAAGGTAGTATCGCCAATAGTAACTTGTTTTTCTTGCATGGCTTCTAATAAAGCCGATTGTACTTTTGCAGGAGCACGGTTAATCTCATCTGCCAACACGAAGTTAGCGAAAATAGGTCCTTTTTTAATTTTAAACTCGTTGTCTTTTATATTGTAAATCATGGTTCCTACCACATCGGCAGGTAATAAATCGGGTGTAAATTGTATACGACTAAAACTACCTTGTATGGCTTGTGAAAGTGTATTAATTGCTAAGGTTTTTGCTAAACCAGGCACTCCTTCTAATAAAATATGACCTTTTCCTAAAAGACCAATAAGCAAACGTTCAATCATGTGTTTTTGACCCACAATTACTTTGTTCATTTCTAAAGTAAGTAAATCTATAAATGCACTTTCTTTTTCTATTTTATCGTTAATTGCACTAATGTCTAAAGACTCGTTTTGTTGTTCCATTTCCATTTTCAATTTTAAAGGTTAAAAGGGGTTATTTTTTTAACATTTCAAAAATGATAATTTATTTAGAGTTGTGATGTTAATAATCCGTTAAAAAAATAAGAAACACCTATAAATTGGCAATGATTTAGCATTTACTTTTATACTTTTAAGAAAAATTTTAATTTTAAGAAATGGAAAGTGTTTTTTCTGATGTAATTGCTGGGGTTATGAGATGGGGAACTTGGGGACATAATTTAACCTCAAACCAAATGGCAAATCAAATAAATAGTTGTTTAGAGACTGGAATAAGCAGCTTTGATCATGCCGATATTTATGGCGATTACACCACTGAAGAAGCCTTTGGAAAAGCAATAGAAATAAGTGGTGTTTCTCGAAATAAAATTAAATTGATTTCTAAATGTGGAATTTTGCACCCAGGCGGAAACAGAAACTATAAAATTAAAGCGTACGATTACTCTAAAAATCACATTATTTGGAGTGTAGAAAAAAGCTTAAAAAATCTAAAAACAGATTATTTAGATTTGTTTTTATTGCACAGACCAAGTCCGCTTTTAGAACCCAATGAAGTGGCAGAAGCTATTTTTAGCCTAAAAAAAGAAGGCAAAATAACTGCCTTTGGAGTTTCTAATTTTTTAGAAGCACATTATACTTTTCTTAAAAAAGCGGTTGAAGTAGAATACAATCAAATTGAGTTTTCTCCTTTTACTTATGAAACCTTATTTAACGGTTCTTTAGAAAAACTGCAACAAAACAACATTAAACCTATGGCATGGAGTCCACTGGGTACATTGTTTGTCGATGAGAATTTGTCTATTAGAACTTTACTAGAACCAATTGCTTTAAAGTATAATTTAAGCCTAGATCAATTATTAATTACTTGGGTTATGCAACATCCCGCAAACATAATTCCTGTAGTAGGAACTGCAAACACAGATCGATTAAAATCCTATACCACTTTAAAAAACATCAAATTAAACAACGAAGATTGGTTTGCGGTTTTAGAAATTTGTTCGGGAAAAAAAGTAGCTTAATTAAATAACACAACATGCAAACCTTTGTTATTGGCGACCTCCATGGAGGATTAAAAGCACTTAAAGAAGTATTAGAAAAAGTGCCTTACAAACCACAAGATTTATTTATATTTTTAGGAGATTATTTAGATGGATGGAGTGATTCGGCTCATTTAATTGATTTTTTAATTGATTTTTCTAAAAACCAACCGTGTGTATTTTTAAGAGGTAATCACGACGAGCTATTTTGCAATTATCTAAAAACAAATACCTATAACGAAATGTGGTTAGAACATGGCGGACAAAGCAGTATTGATGCATACAAAACGCTTTCTTCTAACAAAAAAGAAGAGCATATTTCTTTTTTAGAAAATTTAGACAATTATTATTTAGACACAAAAAATCGACTATTTGTTCATGCAGGTTTTACCAATTTAAAAGGAGTTACATTAGAGTATTTTCCGAAATTACTATATTGGGATAGAACACTTTGGGAAATGGCTTTGGCTTTAAACCCTAATTTAAATGTAAACGATAAAAATTATCCGCCTCGATTAAAAATGTACCACGAAATTTTTATCGGGCATACAACAGTAACTAAAATTAACGAAACTACACCGCAGCAACGCGCAAACATTTGGAACATAGATACAGGTGCTGCTTTTAAAGGGCCTGTATCGGTTTTAGAGATTGAAACCAAGACCTTTTGGCAAAGCAAACCTGTTTATTTACATTACCCTTTAGAAAAAGGCAGAAACAAATAAAAGTAAAAAAAAGCTGTTTTTCGGTTATTTTGTAGTGATAATGCTAGAAGTTTTTATATTTGCTTAAAATGATATAAAAATGAAAAAAATAATTACACTATTAGCCCTTTTTGCATTACAAATTGTGAATGCACAAGTATTTACAGGAAAAGGCGATTTAAAATTTCAATTAGGAGCTAATATTCAAGATGGCGGAACCGGAATGGTTAGTTCAATTGATTTTGGTCTAGGTCAAAATATATCTTTTGGAGTTGTGACAAGTTATATGCTTAATGCAAGCTCTATTGCAGGTATAGATGCAAAGTTTGAAGACAGAATAGATTTAAAAGCCCGTTTTAACGCCAATATTGGTGATGTATTTGGAGCCGAAGATGTTTTAGATGTTTACCCTGGTGTAGATTTAGGATTAAGAAATTTTGGTGCTCATTTAGGTATTAGATACTTTTTCACAGAAGGTTTTGGAGTGTTTTCGGAAATAGGAATGCCTATTGCAAACTACAATACAGACCCTGTTGCTTTTGAAAGATACAATAACCAATTCTTTCTTAATATAGGTGCAACTTTCAATTTATAATAATAAAATATCCCCCAAATGAGTGTTATAGAAAAAAGATTAAAAGACCGAAGTGGTAACAAATGTGAGTTATGTAATTACGAACTCGATTTAGCTGTTTTTGCAGTTGAACCCTTAACTGGTAATGAGCTAGAAACGGAGCATGTTTTGGCTTGTCCAACCTGTATAAATCAACTAAATAACCCAGACGAAGTTGACCCAAACCATTGGCGCTGTTTAACCGATAGTATGTGGAACGAAAATATTCCTGTACAAGTAGTTGCTTGGCGTATGTTAACCCGTTTACGTGCCGAAGGATGGCCGCAAGATTTAGTAGAGATGATGTATTTTGACGATGAAACATTAGAATACGCAAAAGCTACAGGCGAAGGTGAAAGCAATGAAGACGGCATAATACATAAAGACTGTAACGGTACTGTTTTAAAAGACGGAGATTCTGTTGTTTTAATAAAGGACCTTGATGTAAAAGGGGCTAATTTCACTGCAAAACGTGGGGCTGCAGTTCATAGAATATCTTTGGTATGGGACAATGCCGAACACATAGAAGGTAGATTAGAAAATCAAAATATTGTTATTTTAACCCAATATGTTAAGAAAACAAAGTAAATTTAAAAGGGAAGCTAAGTGCTTCCCTTTTTTTATAATATATCATCAAACGGTAGCGCAGGGTTTAAAATTTCTAAAAGTAAATTAACCAAACTGTTTTTAAATTCTTCTAAAATTTCGGGACTAGAAATCTTTTGTTTACTATCGAAAACTTCAAAAGGCATGTAGCCTGTTTTTAAATTTTTAAACGAAATTATACCCGCAGAAATATCTCGATTTAAATTTAAAGGATCGTTCTGAAAAAGCAATAAATAACAAATAATCTGAAAAACTTTATTGTATTTATAGTCTAATGCAATTTCGCTAAGTTCTTTTATTTTTAAATTTTTAGGTTCTACTTTACCTGTTTTATAGTCTATAATTTGAATTACACCATTTCGCGATTCAATTCTATCTGCATTTCCTGCAATTTTAATAGCGTATGGCAATCGACTGTCTTCTAAAGTATATTCGAGGTTTTTTTCCAAATAATGAACAATTATCTCATCGCCTTTTTCCAGTTGTTTCTTTTCTTGCTGAATAAAGTTATACACATGTCTTTTTGCCACTTCAAAAGCCAATAAGTTTTTACCTTTATTTACTGTTCCTTCTTTATATGTGTTTTTAAATTCTTTTTGGGTTTCACCTTCAATTTCTTTTTCCATTGCAAGGCAATCTTGAACAAGTAACACCCTATTAACATATGGAGTATAGAGGTTTTCTAACACTTTATGTATTATAGTTCCTAAAGTATTGGCAGCTATGTTTTCTTCAACTTCATCTACATCTCTAACTCTTAAAATACGTTGTAAATAAAAATCGTATGGGTTTCTAATATAACTAATTAACGATGAAGGTGAAAAACCTTTTACTGTTGCAATTTCTTGTAATCGGCCTAAAATAGCATCTGTTTTAGTTATTGTTTTTTGAGAAGTACTACTAGAAACACTCGCAGCGTTATAAATTCTGTGAGTTAATGAATGATTGTACTGTTTTTCTACTTCCAATTGTCTTATAAAACGACTTTTTTCGCCAGCATCTAACCCTTCTTTATCTGTATTGTATAACAAGTATATGTTTTTTGCTCGTTGCAATAAATGGTAAAAATGATAGGTGTAAATGGCGTCTTTTTCTTTAAAAGTAGGCAAACCCAATTCGCGTTTTACATCGTAAGGTATAAAAGAATTTTGCTGTTTTCCGCCAGGAAATTTACCTTCGTTAACAGAGGTAATTATAACATTTTCAAAGTCTAAAACACGACTTTCCAAAACACCCATAATTTGAAGTCCATTTAAAGGTTTACCTTCAAAAGAAACTTCAGAAAAAGAAACCAATTGCTTGTAAATAGAGTGCAACGTATCTACAGTAGTTACTCTTTTATACTTTTCTTGGTAGTTTTGAGTTTGTATTAGCGCTTTGTAAATGCTATAAACAAAAGCTTTACTTACTTTATCTGTTTCTGTATCTGATCCTAAATTTTCTTTAATTGTAAACAATATAGACGTTAATCGGTTAATAATTTCGTCTGTAGAAATTGTGTTCCAAGGAAGAAAAAGCAAATCGAAAAATACGTTTTCTAAATTAGAATAACATTCTTCTTTTATTTTATAAAGTAAAGTTTGAGAGAAAAAAGTAAAATTTTGATTATTGATTTTATAAACTAATTTTTCCAAATTTAAAAAAGGAGCCACCAATGGATGGTTTATAACATCTTTTACCTCTTTATGATAAAACGTGTATTGTTTTTCATTTCTATTAATTGCATTAGTATGCATTTTAAATAACTTAGCAATTAATGTTTGTGCGGGGTTATACTTCCCCGAATAGCCCATAGTAATATTTAAATCGTCTATGTTATTAGGTAATTGGTGTAGTAATGGCAATAACAAGTTTTCGTCTCCCAAAACAATCGCTGTTTTGTTTAAATCTCCTTTTGCAGCTATTTCTTCGGTAATTTTAGCCGCTATTTTAGTTTGTCCAACCGATTTTGGAGTTCCAATAATTTCTATGTTTTTTGACGCTTTAAAATCGTTTGCAATCCATTCAAATGGATTAGAATTATAATACTTCCAATTCGATTTAAAATTTCTTGTAAACAAACCAGCATCGTGATATACGTCGTTTAAAAAGACTTCGTCTATGTCCCAATAAATTTTAGCTTGAGCTTGAGCGAGTAGAAACTGAATTATTTTTTCTTCTGCTTGGTTTAATGCATTAAAACCTGCAAATATATAGGTGATAGATTTGTTG
>CBFIIG010000038.1:0-2471 GCA_965662615.1 Flavobacterium sp. | reverse complement strand
CTTTTAGAAAATTCGGTAATATTATTTACCGCTTCTCTATAAATTAACCCTTGATATCCTATTTTGTTTTTAACTAAATGAGCATACAGTTCTTTATAATAATTTGGTAACTGATTCCAAAACTCAAATTGATTGTCTATCCATTCTGTAGTGTTTTGTGCCTCTAAATTCCATCTTTTTAATGCTTCTATATCTTTTAAATAAGTAAAAACATGATTTGGATCTAATAAGTAGCGGTCGATTTCATTAAAATCTTGCAAAAGTGTTTTAGCCCAATAAGAGAAATCTTCAAAGTTTTGCTGTTTGCTTATAGGGGTTATAGTTAAATACACTTCATAAAACTCGAACAATAAAGTTAAAGTGTCTATACTTCGTATACCTGCTATTTCTTGAATTAAATCTTCTATATTAATTATTGTAGGCGCAAAAAGGGGCTTGTCACTATGTTTCTTTATTTCGTTTAATAAAAATACTTTCGCCCTTTTATTGGGTAATACTATTACAGCATTGTTATGAGTGTAATTAGAAAAATATTCTTTTGCAATTTTGTTTAAAAATGAAGTTGTATCCATTTTATAAAAATAAAAAAACGCCCTGAATAATCAGAGCGTTTTAATAAATTTATTTTTAGTTAATTGATTAGTTCATCAATTTAACTTCAACTCTACGGTTGTTAGCTTTACCAGCTCTTGTTTTGTTAGAATCCATTGGTTTAGACTCACCAAAACCTTGAGAAGATAATCTTGAAGCATCAACACCATTTTCTATGAAATAGTTTTTAACTGCAGCAGCTCTATCTTCAGATAATTTTTGGTTAGAAGCCTCTGAACCGTCAGCATCTGTATGACCTTCAATAGAGAACTTAGCTGTTGGATATTCTTTTAAAATAGCTGTAATTGCTTGTAAAACTGGGAACGTTTTTTCTTGGAAAGATGATTTTCCAGAGTTAAACAAGATTGTTTTAGCATAGCTATTTAATTTATCAACTGCGCCTTGAGAAACCTCTGGGCAACCGTTGTTTTTTGCAGTACCTGCAACAGAAGGACATTTGTCATCTTTATCTGCTACTCCGTCACCGTCAGTATCAGCCCAAGGACAACCAGCGTTAGCTTTTTCTCCTTTTACAGAAGGACATTTGTCGTCTTTATCTGCTACTCCGTCTCCATCAGTATCAGGACAACCGTTCATCATTTTTGTTCCAGCAACTTCTGGACAAGCATCTTTAGCATCAGTTATTCCATCGCCATCAGCATCTGGACAACCGTTTAATTCTGCAATACCTGCAACTTCTGGACAAGCATCAGCTGAATCTTGTATTCCGTCAGCATCTGTATCAGGGCAGCCGTTAAAAGCAGCTAAACCAGCAACTTCTGGACAAGCATCATTTTTGTCATAAATTCCATCACCATCTGTATCTTTACCTCCAAATTTGAAAGAAAGACCAACGAAATGTTGTAAGTGAGATGGTACATCAACATTTGCAACACGAGTGTCATCAAATGAATGTTTGTAAGTAGATTGAAGTTGTAAACCTACGTTTTCTGACATCCAGAACGTAAGACCTAATCCTCCGTTAACTGTTCCAGCAGAAGCGTCTCCAAAGAAAGTGTAACCTCCACCAATGTGAGCAGAAGGATCAATAACTTTAGACCCAATCATGTCCATAAAGCTATATTTAATGATACCATCAACTCCGTAATATGATAAATCACCTGGGTTAACAACAAAACTATTGTCAGGTCCAGCTGGATTTTCAGACCATTTTGTAATTTTGTTAACAGATCCTGTTAGACCTATAGAGAAATTGTCTCCAACATACTTAGAAACGTTGATGTAAGAAACAGATGGAAGAATATTCCAGTTTTCTTTAACATTAAAATAGTCATTGAATTGACCAGAAACTGATTCTGCAGCACTTACACGTGTGTCAACTGCGTTAACACCGAATGAGAATGCCCATGGGTTGTTACTGTCTTGAGCTTGTGAAGCAACGCCTACAAACATTAGAGCAGCAACGAATAATTTGTTTAAATTTTTCATACTTTTCTTAATTAATAATTACAATACTTTATAATTCTAAGCAAAAATACCATTTTTTTTTAACTGCAAAAACATTTCGACTAAAAAGAATCAAAAATCAGTTAAATAACATTTAATCTTTTGCCCACTTTAATAAAAGCTTCGATGGCTTTATTTAAATGTTCCGTTGTGTGAGCAGCCGATAGTTGCACTCTAATCCTTGCTTTTTCTTTAGGAACAACAGGGAAAAAGAAGCCAATTACATATATTCCTTCGGCTAATAAATCATTTGCCATTTGCTGTGCCAACTTGGCATCGTACAACATTACAGGTACTATTGCAGAATCTCCATCAATAATATCAAAACCTGCGTTTTTCATTCCATTTTTAAAATAATTGGTGTTTTTTTCTAAAACATCTCTTAACGAAGTATCGTTTTTAAGCATGTCAAA
>CBFIIG010000037.1:0-14056 GCA_965662615.1 Flavobacterium sp. | reverse complement strand
GATTTTTTTCCAAGTGTATATGCAAGACCTGGTGTACAAAGCATTATAAATAACTTTTAAACCGCTATGAAAAAACAAGTATTCACACTTTTAAAAGGTATTGCTATGGGCGCTGCCGATGTAGTACCTGGTGTTTCTGGCGGAACAATTGCGTTTATATCTGGCATTTATGATGAGCTAATTAACACCATAAGCGGTCTTGATTTATCAATTATAAAGCATGTAAAACAAAATGGATTAAAAGCAACTTGGCAGCACTATAATTTAAGTTTTTTAACTGCACTTTTTTCTGGTATTGCAATTAGTATATTATCGTTGTCTAAATTAATTACCTATGCATTAGAAACAGAACCAATTTTAGTTTGGTCGTTCTTTTTTGGGTTAATTATTGCGAGTATTTTATTCATAAAAAAGGATATTAAAAAATGGACTTTTAAACTAATCCTACCTTTAATTATAGGTATTGCAGTTTCATATTACATTACAATAGCACAGCCAAACGCTACCGCAATTGGCTACCCCTATTTATTTTTATCTGGTTTTATAGCTATAATAGCTATGATTTTACCTGGTGTTTCTGGAGCATTTATTTTACTTTTAATGGGTACATACACCACGGTTATAGAAACTATAAATTCGGCTAGAGACGGACTTTTTAAAATGGATATGGATATTTTAGGCCCAGCGCTTTTAAAAATTGGTGTTTTTGGTTTGGGAGCAATAACCGGATTAAAATTGTTTTCTAAAATATTAAAATGGCTTTTTAAAAAGCATAAAGAATTCACATTGGTAGTGCTAATTGGTTTTATGATTGGCTCTTTAAATAAGGTTTGGCCATGGAAAAACGTGATTTCTACACGCTTAAACAGTCACGGCAAAAAAATACCATTTTTAGAAGAAAGCATATTACCAACCCATTATTCTGGTGAACCTAAAATATTTTTAGCTATTTTATTGGCTATTTTCGGATTTTCCATTTTATTTGCATTAGAAAAAATAGCAGAAAGAATAAAAAAATAGTCATGAAAAAGAAAGCGAAAAAACAATATAAATTTGGGCTTATTGGCAAAGATATTGGCTATTCATTTTCTAAAAAATACTTTACCGAAAAATTTAAGTTTGAACATTTTGACAATTGTGAATACCTCAATTTCGATATAAAATCGATTGAAGCGTATAAAGAAGTAATACAAACAAAAGGTTTAAAAGGTTTAAATGTTACCGTTCCGTATAAAGAACAAATTATACCTAAATTAGATAAATTATCTAAAAAAGCAGCTTTAATTGGCGCTGTAAATACCATAAAAGTCAAGAAAAATAAAACCACCGTAGGTTATAATACCGATTGGTATGGTTTTAAAAAGAGCATTAAACCTTTACTTAAAAAAAGTCATAAAAAAGCATTAATTTTAGGAACGGGCGGTGCAAGTAAAGCGGTTGCTTATGCGCTTAAAACTTTAAAAATTGAATACGATTTTGTTTCTAGAAACGCTACAGAATACCAATTTAGCTATAATGAATTAACAAAAAAGGTTTTTAAAGACTATCAAATTATAATTAATACTACTCCTCTGGGTACTTCTCCAAATTTTGAAGAAAAACCTGATTTAGATTATACGCTTTTTACTCACAAACACATTGCATACGACTTGGTTTATAATCCCGAAGAATCGGCATTTTTAAAACGGGCTAAAGAACAAGGAGCAATCACAAAAAACGGTAGTGAATTATTAAAATTTCAAGCAGAAAAAGCATGGCTTATTTGGAACAAATAAACTAAGATTTATTTGCCAATTGACCACACGCCGCGTCAATATCTTTACCTCTACTGCGTCTTACAACAACCGTAATTTTAGCTTTTTCTAAAGCATCAATATAATCTTGTGTAGCTTGTTCGCTGGCTTGTTGAAACTTACCGTCGTCAATTGGATTGTATTCAATTAAATTCACTTTACAAGGCACATATTTACAAAACTGAACCAAGGCTTTTATAGAAGCTGCATCATCATTTATACCTTCCCAAACAACGTATTCGTATGTAATCGCACTTTTGGTTTTGGCATACCAATATTCTAAACTCTCACGTAACTCTGTTAAAGGAAAGTTTTTAGTAAAGGGCATAATTTCATTTCGAGTGGACTCTATAGCCGAATGTAAAGAAACAGCTAATTTGAATTTCACCTCATCATCTGCCATTTTTTTTATCATTTTAGAAACCCCAGAAGTAGAAACTGTAATTCGCTTTGGCGACATACCCAAACCTTCGGGTGAGGTAATTTTATCAATAGCTTTAAGAACATTATTATAGTTCATTAAAGGTTCTCCCATTCCCATAAAAACAATATTAGAAAGCGGACGATCAAAATACAACCTACTCTCGTTATCGATTGCAGCAACTTGATCGTAAATTTCGCCAGGTTCTAAATTACGCATGCGTTTTAACTGTGCTGTTGCACAAAAATTACAATCTAAACTACAACCAACTTGACTAGAAACACAAGCAGTAGTTCTGGTTTTAGTTGGAATTAATACCGACTCTACAATTAAATCATCGTGTAAACGTACTGCATTTTTTACAGTTCCATCTTCACTTCGTTGCATGGTATCTACCTTAATGTGGTTTATCACAAAATTAGCCTGAAGCATAGCTCTAGTTTCTTTAGAAATACTGGTCATATCTTCAAAAGAATGGGCTTTTTTATGCCACAACCATTCATAAACTTGGTTGCCTCTAAAAGCTTTATCGCCTTGAGAAACAAAGAAATCTCTTAATTGCTCTTTAGTTAATGCTCGTACGTCTTTTTTTGTTGTTTGCATGTTGCAAAGGTAATCAAACAAATAGAATTTAGTTTTGTACTTTTGTAAAATCATTTTAGTAAAAAAAACATGCATTTTATTTCCGAAGAATTAGAAGATTACGTAGCCAATCATAGCCAAAAAGAACCTGAATTACTGGCACAATTGAATAAAGAAACACATCAAAAAATTCTGCAACCAAGAATGTTAAGTGGCCATTTTCAGGGGAGAGTTTTAAGTATGTTGTCTAAATTAATAAACCCAACTGCTATTTTAGAAGTAGGCACTTATACAGGTTATGCAGCGCTTTGTTTAGCCGAAGGTTTGGCAAAAAACGGAACTTTAGACACTATAGATATTAACGAAGAACTTGCCGATTTTCAGCAAAAATATTTTGACCTTTCAGAATATAAAAACCAAATTACAAAACACACAGGTAATGCATTAGACATTATACCTACTTTAAATAAAACATTTGACCTTGTTTTTATAGATGCCGATAAAGAAAACTACATTGCTTATTTCGACATGTTAGTTCCTTTAATGAAAAAAGGAGGAATTATTTTATCTGACAATGTATTATGGAGCGGAAAAGTTTTAGAGCCTATACAAATTAATGACAAAAGCACTCCTGTATTAATAGAATACAACAAAAAAATAAACGAAGACCCTAGAGTAGAAACGGTTTTATTACCTATACGAGATGGTTTAACGGTTACTCGCGTACTTTAAATACAGTTTAGTAAACAAAGTGTGAAATAAAAATCCGAATGTAGCTCCAAAAACATATCCCGTTAGAATATCTAGTGGATAGTGTAAACCTAAATAAATACGGCTATACGCAAAAATTAAAGGAAAAAGAAATACCAAAAAAGCGTACTTATAATATTTTTTCAGCAATAAAAACACAAAAACACTAGTTGCCATTGAGTTTGATGCATGTCCGGAAAAGAAGCTGAACGTAGCACTTGCTTTAACAATTCTAATTTTATCCATTAGTAAAGGTTCGCTACAAGGGCGTAAACGCTCAAAATGATTTTTTACTAAGTTGGTAAATTGGTCGGTAAAAGTAATAAGAACGGCAATAGCTAATAAAGCCCAAAGTAAATTTTTCCAACCTAGTTTTTTTTGCAATAGATACAAAAGTAAAATAAAATAAGGCGTCCAATTTAATTGTTTGGTTATTTGAAGCCAAAGCCCATCGAAAGTAGTGCTTCCTAATTGGTTTAAAAACACCAATGCGTTTTGGTCAAACTGAATAATTTCGTTCATTATAATTGACGTTTTATTGGACCTGTTGCGTTTTCTATGTCTTCTTTTATTTCTTCAACCGTTTTTTTATAGTCTGTAATTATATTTTCTTGTGGATTAATACCAGACATTACATCTTTTTTAATATCCTCAATATTTGACTTTAAACCACCCGTAAGTTCGTCTATATCTAATCCGTTGTTTTTTGCAGAACGCTGTATTTCGTACTTTACCTCGTTAGAAGCATTTTTAAGTTGCGCCATTCCTTTACCAAAGCCTCTTGCAATTTCTGGTATTTTATCTGCACCAAAAAGCATTAGTACAATAAGTATAATAAAGATAAGTTCGCCGCCGCCTATACCAAACATAGTTTTTAATTTGATTTACAAAGTTAAGAAGTTTTTTTTAGCTGGAAATTAAATTGTAGTTAAAAAAAATGCCGCAAAAAAATGCGGCATTTTATAATGAATTAGAATTAATTAATCAAAGTTTGATGGAGCCGAATCTGCAGGCCAATAGTTATTTGTAGTATCTATATCTGCTGTTTCTAACTTAGGGTCTAACACCATCGTTGTAATTTTTTTATCGGTTGCAAAAACACGTTTTGCTGTATCGTTGTTCATTCTCCATATTTGAGCCGGGAATTTATGCGTTTCGCTTGTGCCATCTTCAAAATTAAGCTGAACAATAATTGGCATAATCATTTCACCTGGCTTATTGAATTCAACTTCGTAAAAGTATTTAGGCATTTTTAAAGCCGCTTTTTCTTCTGCTGAATAATTACTGTTTACATATTCATCTAAAATTTGAACATCAGAAACCGTGAATGGTTTTTTAGTTGCTGGATTAAACTCTTTATGGTCATCATTTATTAAATAAATAAACGGCCCCATATCTCTTAAAAAGCGTCCTCTACGCGCTACATAGTCTTTCATCTCTTCGGTAGGCTCTGTAGAAACGTAATATTGTTTTACGTCTTTAATTCCAAGGTCAACATATTCTGTGGAATAAAACCAACCTCTCCAAAACCAATCCAAATCCATTGCCGAAGCATCTTCCATAGTTCTAAAGAAATCTTCTGGCGTTGGGTGTTTAAACTTCCAACGATTGGCATAGGTTTTAAACGCATAATCGAACAACTCGTGTCCCATAATGGTTTCTCTTAGTATATTTAAACCAGTTGCTGGCTTACCGTAAGCGTTTGCTCCAAACTGAAAAATATTTTCAGAATTTGACATAATGGGTGCAATGTATTTTTGATTCCCTTTCATGTAAGGAACAATTTTAGCTGCTGGACCTCTATCTACAGGAAAATCTGCTTCCCATTCAATTTCGGTTAAGTATTCAACAAACGTATTTAAACCCTCGTCCATCCAAGTCCATTGGCGCTCGTCTGAATTTACAATCATTGGGAAAAAATTATGTCCCACTTCGTGAATTACAACACCTAACATTCCGTATTTAACACGATCAGAAAAATTACCGTCTTTGTCTGGACGACCAAAGTTCCAACAAATCATTGGATATTCCATTCCTTGATCTTCTGCAGAAATAGAAATAGCCTTAGGGTAAGGATAATCAAATGTGTATTTAGAATACGTTTTTAAAGTATGAGCCACAATTCGAGTAGAAAGGTCTCCCCATAGAGGATTTGCTTCTTTAGGATATAAAGAAATTGCCATTGGGTTATTGGTTTCTAAACGAACCGCCATAGCATCGAAAATAAATTTACGTGAAGTAGCAAAACCAAAGTCACGTACATTTTTAGCACTAAATTTCCAAGTATTTGTTGAGGTTGCATTGCTTTTTTCAGCACGTTCTGCTTCTTCTTGAGTTACAATTAAAACAGGTTTATCGTATGTTTTTTGAGCCAATTCCCAACGAGAATATTGTTCTGCAGTAAGCACTTCTTTTAAGTTGGTAATATCTCCTGTACCTTCCATAATATGGTCTGATGGAACTGTGATATTTACATCGAAATTACCAAATGGCAAAGCAAACTCTCCTCTACCCCAAAACTGCATATTTTGCCAACCTTCTACATCGCTGTACACACACATACGTGGGTAAAATTGTGCAATTACATATAATCTATTTCCATCTTCAAATTGCTCGTAACCCGAACGACCACCATCTACTTGGTAGTTATTAATGTTATACCACCATTTTATAGAAAAAACGAATTTTTTACCTGGTGCTAATGGTTTTTCTAGTTCCACACGCATCATGGTTTTATTGATGGTGTGCGCAACGTCATTCCCTTTTTTGTCTTTTACATATTCAATTTGAAAACCACCTTGAAAAGGCTCTTCCATAAATTCTTTAGCAAATTTATCTGGAGAAAGTGCTGGAGAAACACGCTGGTTACTTACCAAAGGTGTGTTAGAATCTGGCGCACGTAAATTTTGGTCTAACTGAACCCAAAGATAACTTAACGTTTCGGGAGAATTGTTATGGTATGTAATGGTTTCTTCACCATATAACTTTTTATTAGCATCATCTAAAACCAAGTTCATTTTATAATCGGCTTGTTGCTGATAATAAGCTGGGCCAGGTGCACCAGATGCCGAACGATACATGTTTGGTGTTGCCATTTCTTGATCCATTTGACGGAACTTATTGGCATTATAATGACCTAATTCTCTTTGTTTTTCTTCTTTTTTCTCTTCTTGTGCTTGTACATTTACAAAAACAGAAAGAGCTAAAAAAGAGGCTATTAAACGTAGTTTT
The DNA here is from genome assembly GCA_965662615.1 of Flavobacterium sp. Taxonomy (GTDB): domain Bacteria; phylum Bacteroidota; class Bacteroidia; order Flavobacteriales; family Flavobacteriaceae; genus Flavobacterium. The sequence continues at coordinate 7,279 of CBFIIG010000037.1, read as the reverse complement.
TTCATAATTATATTGGGTTAGTTGTAATCTTTAAATATGGTTTTGTTAGACTTGGTTAACAAAAAACTCTCTTTTTCACCATTCATATTTACATGAACTAAATTTTGCTGATTAGAAAAAGAATTTAGTAAAATTGAGTTTAAAAGCCCGAAAGTAGTGATTTTTTTTGAATAATTCGCTTTAAAATAACAAATAAGTTGGTTGTCTTCAACCGTTTCTTTTATAAACTCTAGTTGCTGAGGCTCACCGTTTAACTCTAATTTAAATTGACTATTCAAGTAATTATGAAGGTATTCTTTAGCATCTTTAGTTTCATCTGAAGTAGTGAGGTAAAAATCTTTTTTATACTTATCCTTCATTGCTTTTTCTAAGTCATCTATAAAAATACGAGCTGTAACTTCTACTCTCTTTTTTGTTGTATTATGTTCTATTTGATACACCGAAAGGTAAAACTTATGCGTTAGAAACGAAGATGTCAAAAATAACAAACTCAATAAAACAGTAAAAAAAAGTGCTTTTTTCATAAAACAAATATACCTATTTTTTTTGTTCTAAAATTTGAGCTTTATACTCATTTTTAAAATTTGTTGCCACATCATTTAATCTAAATTCTGTTGCCGTTTTGTTTTTTGCTTTTACAAAAACACGTAATTGCTCGTCTGTACCTGCATAATAATAAAAAGACTCCACTCGATCTGCCGGAATACCCAAATTTTCAATTACATATTCTTCATTAAACCAATAACGGATGTCTTCTTTTAATTTATTTTGAATATCGTCTGTATTAGAACGTTTTAAGCCGTCCATTCTTCCAGAAAATGTATTAATTATTAAATCTAAAGGAATTAAACCACCTCCGGTACTAGCGGTATAAAGTCGCCTTTCCGACTTGGTGTATTGTTTTGCGGGTGACGACAAAATACCCATAGAAACAGCATTCATAGATTTAAATTCGGTTAACTGTACTTCATCTAACTCAACATTTTTTTCTAATAAAGTAAGCTTAAAAAACCCTTCGCTTAATAGTTTTTCTGTAATTACTATGTTCTGAGTAAAAACCGTCATAGATCCTATAACAATATGATCTTCTATGGATACTTCAATTTCAAAATCACCAAACATATCGGTAACTACGCCAGTACCTTTGGTTTTATTTATAATATTTATATTTTCGGGGCTTTGATGTTTGGTTATAACCCTTCCTTTAAATTGAAATTGAGTTTGTTGACCAAAGGCAAAAAATGAAAACAAAAGCGATATGTAAAATTGTTTCATAAAATATGTTTTTGTAAAAATAACAAAGAGAACCTTAAATATTTACCAACTTTGTACTAATATTAAGTTAAAGAAAATTCATATTTTTGAAAAAAAGATTTAAAATGAAAAACTGCATTATCGCAAGTACCTCGACTTTACACGGTCAAGAGTATTTAGAATATATTTTACCCCTTTTAAAAAATCATTTTAAAAATGCTAAAAGTATTGTTTTTATTCCATTTGCTAGACCTGGAGGAATAAGTCACGATGCATATACTGCAATTGTATCGAACGTTTTTAAAACCATAAACATAGAAGTAAAAGGTTTGCATACTTTTGAAAACAAAACAGAAGCACTAAAAAATGCAGAAGGAATTTTTACAGGTGGCGGAAATACGTTTGTTTTGGTTAACGAATTACATAAAACAGGAATAATACCAGTTTTAAAGGAAGTTTTAGAAAACGGAACTCCTTATTTAGGCACTAGTGCAGGAAGCAATATTTGCGGAATAAATATGAAAACCACTAATGATATGCCCATTGTGTATCCGCCCAGTTTTGAAACAATTGGTGTAGTACCATTTAATATAAACCCGCATTACTTAGATCCAATAGATGGCAACAAACACATGGGAGAAACTAGAGAAACCCGAATTAACGAGTTTCATTCACAAAACAATATTCCAGTAATTGGGCTCAGAGAAGGAAGTTGGCTGCACTTAATAAATAACCAATGTGTTTTAGAAGGTGATTTAACGGCTCGTATATTTTTACAAAACCAAAGCCCTTTTGAAATTGAACCAAAAACTAATTTATTTGAATTTTTAAAATAAGGGCATAAAAAAAGCCCTAAAAAGGGCTTTTTGCAGAGCGGAAGACGAGGCTCGAACTCGCGACAACCAGCTTGGAAGGCTGGAGCTCTACCAACTGAGCTACTTCCGCATTAAGGAGTGCAAATATAAGATAAAAGTTTTTTCTATTGCAAACTTTTACTTCACTTTTTTATTAAAATTTTTAATATTTTTACAAAACATTTGAATTTGAGCGGCCTATGATTACTATAAAAACCATACATACATTTGATACTTACGCTATTAGACATGCCGTTTTAAGAAAAGGCAAGCCTTTACAAAGCTGTTTTTTTACTAACGACACTAAAAAAAGCACCATGCATTTAGGTGCGTACTTAAAAGATGAACTTATTGGTGTAGTTTCTGTTTATGAAGAAAATAATGAGCAGTTTAAAAACCAAAACCAATTTCAAGTAAGAGGAATGGCTGTTTTAGAGCAGTATCAGAAAAAAGGTATAGGTGAAAAATTAATTTTTCGCATTTTATCGGATTATATAACAGATAAAAAAACAACTATATGGCTGAATGCCAGAGAAGAAGCTATTCCGTTTTACAAAAAAAATGGTTTTACCGAAATTGGAACTATTTTTGTAAATGAAACAAATATACCACATAAGGTAATGTTTCAAGAACTGTAATTGTATGAATCGACTTGTTTTACTTTTAATTATTATTTTACATTATTCATGTAAAAAAGAAGAATCTAAAGATTTAGAATCTATAATTAATAGTGAAATTAAAAACATTGAACCAATAATTGCATCAAGTACTAAACTAGATTCTATAGATCTATTAACATTATCGGACACATTAAAAGTGATGTACTTAAAAAACAATTACAATCTTTTATGGGAAAATACCGAAAACAGAACCGATTTAATAAATAATATAAAAAGCAGTAACAAAGAAGGCTTACGTCCAAGTGAATACTTTGTAAATGAATTAAAAAAGTGGGAAGTTAAATCCAATTCTTTTTCGAATAAAGACAAAATAAATAGGGATATTTTGTTTAGTAATGCATTTGAAAAATATTCTTCTCACATAGCTAAAGGCAAACTAAACCCAAAAGAAATTTATAAGGATTGGGACTTAGAACCTAAATACCATTACTTAACTACTAAAGGAATTGAAGCTATAGCTGACAAAAAAGTGGCTACTTATTTTTCAAATATAAAGCCACAACACGAAAGCTACAATTCGTTAATTGAAAGTTTAGCTGACATAGAAAATTTACCCGAGACAAGTTTCAAAATTTTAACCATTGAAAAGAAAATTGAACCTTTAGACACGGTTGCTATTTTACCCGAAATTAAAGAAAGATTGCATTTTTGGGGAGATTTAGTTGCTTTAGATTCTATTTCAACAACTATTTTAGACCCTAAAACAACAAAAGCAGTAGAGCGATTTCAGGCGAGACATGGCTTAATTGCCGATGGTATTATTGGTTTTAATACTTTAAAAGCGCTTAATAAAGATAAAAATTATAGAAAAAAACAAACTATTAGCAATTTAGAGCGTTGGCGCTGGTACCCAACTGATTTAGGAAATGAATATTTATTAGTAAATCTTCCCGATTATAACTTAAAATATATAAAAGACGGTAAAACAGTTGAAAACAGACGTGTAGTTGTAGGTAAAAGCACAAGAAAAACACCTGTTTTAATTTCTAAATTATCCAATTTTGTTTTTAACCCAACTTGGACGGTTCCGCCAACTATTGTAAAAAAAGACCTTACGCCATCTGCAACAAGAAACCGTGGGTATTTCACAAGAACACGTATTACAATTTACAATAGAAATGGAGAGGTGGTTTCACCAAACAATTGGAATCCTGAAAATGCGAAAAATTACCGTTATGTTCAAAAAACAGGTTATAACAACTCATTGGGCTTAGTTAAGTTCAATTTTAAAAACAATCACTTGGTGTTTTTACACGACACCAATCACCGCGATTATTTTGGGTTAGAAAACAAAGCACTCAGTTCGGGTTGTGTAAGGGTTGAGCATCCGTTAGATTTAGCAAAGAAAATTTTAGAAAACCAAGGAAATTTAGACGCTACAAAAACTGTTGATGCACTAATTGAAAAAGGAGATTACAAAACAGTTTCTTTAGAAAAAAAAGTAGGTATTTATCTTTTTTACTGGACCAGTTGGAAAAGCAAAAACGGATTAGAATTTAGAGACGACATATATAATTATGACGAAAAACTGTATTCGCTTTTACAAAATTAAAGTTGATTTACCGTTTTAGTTGAATATTTTCTGCTTGGATGATAAATAAACAAACATGCTTTATTTTTTATAGTATGTATAATTTCATCATTTAATTCAACTGGCAAAGCAGGACAACCTTGGCTTCTTCCTAATCGTTTATTATCCTTTGCAAATGTTTTAGAAACATAATCTGCAGCATGAATTACAATTGCACGTGCTCTTGCTTTATGATTTATACCCTGTTCTAAACCGTCTAAACGCAAAGAAAAACCATTTTTACCTACATACGTTTCTGCGGTTAAGTAAAAGCCTAAACTACTTTGAAAAGATTCTGATAAATTAGAAAATTCAGATGCAAATTCTTCACCGCTGTTTCTTCCATGCGCCACTAAAGATTGGTAAAGTATTACTTTAGAATCCATATCAATAACCCACAAACGTTCCGTATTGCTCGATTTACTAAAATCTACTAAAACCAATTTATTATTTTTAATTTTACCTTCATTCAGCAACGTCTCGTAACCTCTGTATGCAGTTTCAAAACAATCGTAAAAAGGCAAGTCAAAACCGTTACTTTCAATTGATTCATATAGCGATTTCACTTCATCAATTACTTCAGCTTTAGCAATAACAAAATTAGGTTTCGTATTTTGGGTTTCATGATTAATAACAGCTTCTGTATTTTTGTTAGAAACAAAAAAAGAAATTGCCAAAGAAAAAACCAAAATAAAAACCCCAAGTATTCTGTTAAACATAAGTAAGTAATTGTGTAATAATGCAGTAGAACGTCAAAAATAATCTAATATTTTATAATTGCAAATATTTATTTGCTTTTTCGTAACAAATTTATGTTTTTTAATACTTATACGTTAAACACTAACTCGTTATAAATTAAAGTTTTGCATTTTAAAATACTACACAGAAAAATTATTTTCATATTATTAATTGCTGTTTTTTGCACAAAAAAAACAAGTGCACAAACACCTACATTAAATACTAAAAAAGAACTTTTAGCAAATAAATTAAATGAAACAATTACCATAGACGGTAAATTTAACGAAGCTATATGGGAGAAAACAGAAACCGCAAATAACTTTGTTATGTTTTCGCCAGACAATGGAAAACCTGAACCCGAAACTTCAAAAACCGAAGTTAAAATAGTTTACGACAATTCCGCAATTTATGTAGCTGCAAAACTATATGACAGCGAACCAAACAAAATTTTAGCCGAAATAAACGAAAGAGATGAACTTGGAATTTCTGATGTTTTTGGTGTTTTTATAAATGGATATAATGACGGTCAGCAAGATTTTAGGTTTTTGGTGAGCGCCGCAAATGGTCAAGCAGATTGCCTATATACTGAACAAACAGGTGAAGATTTTTCTTGGAATTCTATTTATGACAGTAAAGCCATAATTACCGACTACGGTTGGGCGGTTGAAATGAAAATTCCTTATGCAGCACTTCGATTCCCTAACAAAAAAGAGCAAATTTGGGGTATTAATTTTATACGTGATTTTAGAAGAGAAAGACAAGTTTATGCCTGGAATCCAATTGATGCTACAATTGGTAATGTTGCACAACAGCATGGAGTTTTAAAAGGCATTAAAGACATTAAAACCCCTACTCGATTATTTTTTATTCCTTATGCTTCTGCTTATTACGAGTCTACTAGCCAAGGAACAGAAACCACTTTAAAAGGAGGTATGGATATAAAGTACGGAATAAATGATGCATTTACATTGGATGCTATTTTAATTCCCGATTTTGGTCAAACCAAATTTGATAATGTAGTGCTTAACTTAGGGCCTTTTGAACAGCAATTTAACGAAAACAGAGCCTTTTTTACCGAAGGAACCGACTTGTTTTCTAAAGGAAATGTTTTTTATTCCAGACGAATTGGTGGCCCACCTGTTACTGAACCTACTCTTTCTGATAACGAAGAAGTTTCTGCCTACCCAGCAGCCGTTAATTTAGTAAATGCCCTAAAAGTGTCGGGACGTACAAAAGATGGTTTGGGTATTGGCGTATTAAATGCGATAACAAAAATAACTGAAGCAACCATAAAAGACACATTAAATAATACATATAGAAATGAAGTAGTTGAACCCTTAACCAATTATAATGTTATTGTTTTTGATCAACGCTTTAACAAAAATTCGTCGGTTAGTTTTTTAAATACAAATGTTACCCGAAACGGGCATTTCAGAGATGCAAACGTTAGTGTATTAGCATTTGATTTAAATAACAAAAACAACAGTTATAATTTTGGCGGAAACTTAAAATACAGCACTTTAAATTTAAAAGAGAAAAACAAAAACGGTTACGTAGGGCAAGTTGGTTTTGGTAAAACAAGTGGAAACATCAGGTTTAGAACCGATTTTGAATACACCTCTAAAGATTGGGACAATAACGATTTGGGAATTAACTTTCAAACCAATTATTACAGTTTTTATAATAATATAAACTATCGTATTTTAAACCCAAAAGGCATATTTAACACGTTTAGAGTGAACTTAAATCAATTCATTCAGTTTCACAATCAAACACAAAAAATACAAAGTAGTAATTTAAATTTTAATATAAACAGTACAACTAAAAAAAATGATTTTTATGGCGGAGGATTTAATCATTCATTATTCGAAACTTACGATTATTATGAACCGAGAGTAGAAGACCGTTTTTTAATTACACCCAAATTTTATGGGGGTTGGTTTTACTTTTCTTCTAACTACAATAATAAATTTGCCATTGATATTAACCCCGAATATTATAAATTTGACCAAGCCGGAAGGTACAATTGGAGTTTAGAAATTGAACCACGCTACCGTTTTAGCAATAAACTTTCTGTTGTTTACGGCATTGAATATGGGCAACAATACAATGATATTGGCTATGTAGATAGTACCAACGATAATATTATTATGGCTATGCGTAACCGAAATACAACTACAAAT
>CBFIIG010000036.1:315-14101 GCA_965662615.1 Flavobacterium sp. | reverse complement strand
TGTTGGAGATTTTGAGCGAGAAGCACTAGCTACTTTAGATGAATTATTTACTCAAAACAACATACAAATTGTTGTTGGTGGTTCGGGATTATATGTAAATGCAATTACTAATGGTTTTGATGAATTTCCTGAAATTAAAACAGGAATAAGAGAATCTATAAGTCAAAAATTTGATACCGAAGGATTAGAATATTTAGAAAGTGAATTGCAAAAACTCGACCCTACTTTTTATAACCATATTAAAAACACAAATCCGCAAACACTATTAAATCCGCAACGTATGAAGCGTTTTGTAGAAGTTTGCATTTCTAGTGGTAAACCATATTCTAGTTTTTTAAATTCTGAAACAAAAAAACGCAACTTCACTCCTATTCTTATTGGTTTAGAAGCCGAAAGAGAAACACTTTACAGTAGAATAAATTTACGAGTTGATAATATGGTAAACGAAGGTTTAATTGAAGAAGTGGAGCAATTAATTGAATTTAAAAATCTAAACGCATTACAAACCGTTGGTTATAGAGAATTGTTTGATTACTTTGAAAACAAAATAAAAAAAGAACAAGCCATATAAGAAATAAAGAAAAACACACGCCGTTTTGCCAAACGTCAAATGACTTGGTTTAAAAGAAACGAAGCTATAAAATGGTTTGATTTTAGCACAAACGTGTCAAATATTAAAAATTATATTCAATCAGAAATTAAAGAGGCATAAACTGAATTAGTTTTAAGTTGCTTTTTAAAAACATGTTCAAATAAAATATTTTTAATTATTTCTTCAGGGTTTTCTTCAAATTCAATCGCTATTTGCGATTTGGTTTTCATCCAATTTTTAATTCCTTTTTTATTTAGCTTGTATGCAACTGTAACCCCTACATCTTCTAAGGATTTTGCATTATAAAATTGTTCCAATTGATTTTTTATCGGAGTAACTAATAATTGTTTATTTAAATACAAAGCCTCAGTTGGTAATTCAAAACCCGCATTACAAATAACACCTTTACATTTTGCAAGTGTTTTTAAAAAAACTGTTTCATTAATTGGATAAAATTTACAATTACTCTTAATTGTTTTAACTTTTGTATTTTTAGAAAAAACAATAAATTTTTTGTCAATTCCATTTAACAAATCAATTATTTTATCGTCTGAAAATGAAGGTAAATAAACCAAATACTTTTTACCTTTTTTAGGTTCTAAGTTTTTAATTTTTGAACGTATTATTGGTTTAAAAATATTTTTATGATACGACTTAAAATGAAATCCATACTTAATTTTTATTGGAGCGTAGCATTTTAATACTAAATACGATAGAAAATCAATTTTATCTGGTTTTGGGGTTTCATTAAACCATAAACTAGCCTGATGAGAAAGTGAAATTATTGGCGTATTATTAAAAAAAGCTGCCCAAGCTGTAACTGGTTCAAAGTCATTAATTACTAAATCATAATTATTAAGCGAGACTTGAAAACAATTTTTAATAAATAAAGCATAATTATTTTTAAACAAAGTTTTAAAATTTGATATTCCGCCAGATTTATTATAAAATAAAGAAATACCTTTAAACTTATATTTTATAGTTGAATTTAATTTTAGTTGCGATTGAGATCCACTTGCTAAAATATCTACATCTGCAAATTCTTTTAAAATAGGGATTATCTCTTGTGCTCTTGCAGCATGTCCATTACCTGTAAGTTGATAAGCATATAAAATTTTCATAATAATGAAGTTACATCGGTTAAAATTTGCTCAATTGTCTTTTCATCTTCCTCTTCTTCTTCAACTTTTAAAGTAGTATTGAAAAACGAATTATCATAAGTATAAATACTCCATTTTTTATTTTTATACTCTAAAGCAGTTAAATTTTCTACCCAATCACCACTATTTAAATACCTTACTTTTTTTCCATTTTGTTCAACTAAAATATTATTTGGCTGATGTATATGTCCACAAATAACAGTATCGTAATTGTTTTCTAAAGCAAGTTCTGATGCGGTTTTTTCAAAATCTCCAATAAACTTTACCGCTTTTTTAACACTAGCTTTTATTTTTTTAGAAAATGAGTATTTCTCTTTACCTAGTTTTGTTAAAATATAATTTGATATTGCGTTAAGACGAATAAGAAAATCATAGCCTTTACCTCCTAATTTCGCAATCCATTTTGAGTATTGAACAGAAGAGTCAAAAACATCACCATGAAAAATCCATGTTTTATCACCGTTAATATTCAGTATTTTTTTATTACAAAGCTCAATATTACCTAATTTAAAATCAGTAAAACGCCTTAAAAACTCATCATGATTCCCCGTTATATAAATTACCTCGGTTCCTTTAGAAGCTAAATCAATAATTTTTTTAATAACTTTTAAATGATTTTTAGGAAAATATGATTTTTTAAACTGCCAAATATCAATTATATCGCCGTTTAAAATTAATGTCTTTGGATCAATTGACTTTAAATAATTTAGTATTTCTGAAGCATGACAACCGTAAGTTCCCAAATGTAAATCAGACATAACAACATAGTCCAACTTTCTTTTCTTACTAATTTTATTCATTTAATGTGTTTTAACAAAAGTATAAGGTTCTTTTGTTAATTGCTTTAGCTCTATATTATATAAATACAAATACAATGTAAACTTATTTATATATCAGCTATTTTTACTTAACTTTAATTTAATGCAACCATTTAAGTTTTTTTGCATCTTTAAAATAAAATTATTAACTATGAAATCTAAAACAATTCTATTGTTATTATTTATTGTACTAACTTCTTTTCAATGCGAACGTCTTAATTTTGATGGCGAAACAAAAGAAATTATTTCTGGACAAATTTTAGATAAAAACAACTTACCCTTAGCTAATGTTTCAGTTCGATTATTCCATGAAGGTGGTTATAGTGTAGAAAATAATACAACAAATACCAAAACAAAACCAGATGGAAGTTTTTACATTATTCATCCTAAAGTTCTAAATGCTGATAGAGCTACACTTTTTATTAATGAAAATAAAGAAAATGGATTGCAACTTAAACGAATAAATGCATATCCGAATTTTAAATACGTAAATTTTGAACGAAAATTTAATGCAATAAAATTATTTCCCGAAGCAGACATGGTAAATGTTCAACTTATTTTTGATACCTCAAGCTCGGGAAAAACAGTTACAAATATTAGAATTACAGAAAATGATGCTTCTAATGAAATTACTATTTTCGAATTAGAACAACAAGATTTTTATAATTACTTTTTTGAGGGTAATACATTAAAAAATAGCAGTTGTACCGTTACTTATGATGTTTATTCCAATTTAAACTTAAATCCAACAACGCTCATCCATAGTTTTACAACTACAGATTTAGATTACGAAGAAACAATTATTGTTAATTAATTATGAAAAAGTATATTGTATTTCTTTTGTTTAGCGTAATTATTCAAGCGCAAGAAGGTGTTAAAAAGGTAAACTCGTCATCTGTTGGTAATTTTAGAGCATATATTGTTAAAAGTATTTCTATGGGAGACAATCATTTCAACAAGGACTTCAATAATAATTCTCCCGGTTTTGGTGTAAAATTTGCTCCATTATATGTTTACAATTTTGCTCCTGTTGCTTCATATGAGTTCCAAAGTTTTAAAGGTAAAAACAACATCAATTATGCAAATGGTGTAAATAGACTAAATCTAAATTTATATTCTCTTGGTTTAGAATATAAATATCAATTAAATGATGAAATTGTTTTATTACCAATTGTAAGCTATGTTTGGAGTATTGCAAGAGAAAAAGGAAGCGGACAAGATTATGGTAAACAAGACGGTATAGGTTTTAAAATAGGAACCGATGTAGGATATGCTTTATCTAACTCTGTTAGTCTATTGGCAGGTTTAGAGTATCATGCATTAAATTACGAAGTAAATACAATTGCGCAATTGCAAGATTATTTTTCTAAGTACAATCAAATTAATTTTAAAATAGGCTTCTTATTTAACTAAAAAAAACAGCCTAAAAAGCTGTTTTTTTTGTTTAGTTAAAGCTAAATTATTTTTTAACTACTAATCTAAAACCTTCACCATGTATGTTAAGAATTTCTACATTATCGTCTAATTTTAGGTATTTTCTAATTTTAGCAATATAAACATCCATACTTCTAGACGTAAAATAATTATCGTCTCTCCAAATTTTTGTTAATGCTAATTCTCTTGGCATTAAGTCGTTTTCGTGTAAGGCTAACATTTTTAATAACTCACATTCTTTTGGAGATAACTTTATAGGTTCTTGCTCTTTATAGGTTAAAAAACGAAGCTTAGAATTCAAATGAAAATCACCAATAATAAATTCAAATTGAGTAGAGTCTGGTTTCATTTCTGAAGCCTTGCGCTGCATAATCGCTTTAATTTTCATAAGCAATACTTCCGAATCAAAAGGCTTGTTTAAATAGTCGTCTGCACCTACTTTATAACCTTTTAATACGTCTTCCTTCATGGTTTTAGCCGTTAAAAAAACAATAGGCACTTCTTGGTTTTTTTCACGTATTTCTCTTGCCAATGTATAACCATCTTTATACGGCATCATTACGTCTAAAATACATAAATGAAAGTCATCTTTTTTAAATTTTTCAAAACCTTCCATTCCATTTTTGGCCAATGTTACCTCATAATCGTTTATTTGAAGGTAATCTTTAAGAACTGAACCAAAATTTGGATCATCTTCTACTAATAAAATCTTTTTTACTTCCATATGTTTTAATTTATTAATGGCATTTTTATAAAGAAAGTGCTTCCTTTTCCTTTTTCACTTTCCACATAAACCGTACCGTTATGGTCTTCTATTATTTGTTTTACATAAGACAAGCCTAAACCATGCCCTTTTACGTTATGTATATCGCCAGTATGTTCTCTATAAAATTTTTCAAAAACACGCTTTTGAGCTACTTTACTCATTCCACTTCCTTTATCGCTAATCTTAATTACCAAAAAGTCTTTAATATTTTCGGTTGCTAAGTTTATAATGGGTTGATTGGGCGAGTATTTTATAGCATTATCTAAAACATTTACTAAAACATTAGTAAAATGCATATCGTTTAATAATACATTTGTTCTTTTCGCATTTAAATCACAAGTTATACTTCCTTGTCTGTCTTCTACGATTAAGCTAATATGATCTAGTGCGTCTTGAATTATTTCATTTATATCTGTATTTTCTTTATCAATATCTAACTCATTTTTTTCTAATTTAGAAATACGTAAAACGTTTTCTACCTGAGCGTGCATTCGTTTATTTTCCTCTTTAATCATGCCTAAATAACGCTTTACCTTTTCGGGATCATCTATTATTTTTGGATTTCTAATAGCATCTAATGCCAAATTAATAGTTGCAATAGGAGTTTTAAACTCATGCGTCATGTTATTTATAAAATCGGTTTTAATTTCCGAAATCTGCTTTTGTTTTAATAACTGATTTAAAGCACTTATATATGTTAAAACAATTATAATTGTAAATAATAACGACAATAAAGTAACTCCAATTAAAGACGAAAACAAATACCTACTCTTATGTGGAAAAGTTAACAGTAATTGATAAGAACTATTTCCGTTATTATCCTGAAAAATAGGAACACCATACGTTTCGTCTTTAACAAATTTAAACCGTTCCGACTTTACTTTTGTTGCTAAACCGTTGCTATAAATTCCAAATTCGAAATGTGTTTTTACACCGTATTTGTCTAATTCTCTTTTTAAAATTTTTTCTAAACTGGCAATATCAATTCTTTGGTGCAATGGATTTTGAGAAACAATATCTCTAAAAACAATTTCAAAATTTGCTTTATCTAATGCATAATCACTACCTGAATACTCAATTATTTCGTCTGGTTTAGTTTGAATTTGTTGGCTGTTATTGTCTAACCTATTATTTTTAAATATTTCGGTTTTACGATTAGAAATTACTTTACCAATTTTTAAACTATCTTTTCCTATGCCAAAAAAACTGCCGTCTATATCAAAACTTTCAGCAATAAGCGTATTGGTATAAATTATAGTTTCGTTTGTTTCTTTATTTCTTTGTTTAATATAAACTTGTTTCAGTATGTTTTTCTCTGGCATTACACCTAAACTATCTTCTAAACGACGGTAATCTTTGTAAAACGCATATAATTCTCTATCAGACAATTGAGAATCTACATTACCTAAAACTTGTTGAATATGGTATTTAAATTGCTCCTTATTATTATTTAAAGAAGTATTAATCCAAAAAATTTGAACTAAAATAATCCCAATTAGGGAAAGGCTCATTAAAAAAACTAAAAGTCGAAATCTCTTTTTATTCATCACTACAAATTTAGTTTTTTAACTAAATAGACTATTATACATTAACCAAAGATTAACATTTAAGTAATTTATTGCGAATTTTCTATTTCTTTAAGAAAATCATCTACTTGATTATACGTCTCTTTTAAACTAATATTAGTAATTATAAAATCGCTTTTCTTAACTTTCTCTTCTTCGGGTATTTGATTGTTCATTCGAGCCAAAACGTCCTTTTTATTTGAATTATCGCGACTTATAACACGATTTAATCTAACCTCTAAAGGAGCTGTAACCAATAAAACAAAATCGCAATAGTTTTCTCCTTTGGTTTCAAACAAAATTGCCACTTCTTTAAAAACAAAATCGGCTCCTTTTTTTTGTTGCTTTTTTAACCAATTATTAAAATGATTTTTAACTTTTGGGTGTACAATAGCATTTAGTTTTCCCAAAGCCAAAGCATCATTAAAAACAATAGTCGCCAGTTTTTTTCTATCTAAATATCCCGAATCATTTAAAACGTAACTACCAAATACAGCAACAACTTCTTTTATAACTTTAGCCTTTAGCATTAGCTTTTTTGCTTCGTCATCTGCAATATAAACCGCATATCCTTTGGATTTTATATATTTAGAAACGGTAGATTTCCCCGAGCCTATGCCACCTGTAAGACCTATTATTTTTGTCATATTAAAAGAACATTTCGCTCATGGCTTGTTCTGGTTTTTGTTTTTTTATAAATAGCTTATAATACGATTTTGCAAATCCCAAGCCATAACCATAAAACTGAATACCTGTTGTTATTATTGTATAAAAAGCTATTTTTATATTTTTAGTTGCCATTACAGCACCAAAAAAGACAAGCAAAAAGTAAACCAAATACAATTGAAGTAATAAATAGTTTGAAAACACAGCCATTAATACAGCCAAAACAAATCCTGCTAAAAACAAGGTAGGCAACCAAAATGTTGGTTTTGTATAAGCGGGATGCCATAAATTTAAAATAGGTCTAGCTTTTCCAAATTTATAAACTTGTGTATAAAATTTATTCCAATCTATTCTTCTTTTATGATATACAAAGGCCAAAGGTATTAGCTTAGTTTCAAAACCTTGTTTCCAAAGCCGCAATGTTAAATCGGGATCTTCACCAGGGTGAATATTTCCAAAACCAGCCGAAGCTTCAAATGCTTTTTTAGACAATCCCATGTTAAAACTTCGAGGCTGAAACTTACTTATTGCTTCGCTCCCACCTCTTATTCCTCCCGTTGTTATAAAAGAGGTCATTGTAAAATTTATAGCTTTTTGAATATCCGAAAAATCAGCTCTAGCAGCATCTGGTCCACCGAAACAATCTACAAATTCAGCCGTAAGAAAATTAGAAATAGCTAGCATATATTGCGGTGGCAAAATACAATCAGAATCTAAAATAATATAATAATTACCTTTTGCTTTTTGCATTCCGAAATTCCGAGAACTACCTGGTCCAGAATTTGACTTAAAAAAATAAGAAATATCTAAATGCGTCTTATACTTATCACATACTTCATCACATTTTAAGTTAGAACCATCTTCTACAACCACCACCTCAAAAGCAATATTACCTTCTAATAAAGTCATGCTTTTAAGGAGTTCATCTATTTCATCGGGTCTGTTATAAACCGGAATAATAAAAGAAAAATTGATTTTTTCTAATTCGTTCATAAATATAAATTAATCGTGAAATTTCTTAACTCCTGCTTTTATTTCCACATTTAAATCATTTTCTAAAGGTACTAACGGACAAGAATATTTGTAGTTATAAGCACAATACGGATTATAAGCATTATTGAAATTTATAAAAACATGTGTAGTTCTCTTTTCAGGAATTTTCATATCTAAATACCTACCTCCGATATACGTTTCATTACCCGATGTTAAGTCAGAAAAAGGTAAAAACAAATAATCATCGAAACCTTTTTTACCTATAAAATCCATATTTTGATACACATTTAGTTTATATTCAACATCATTTAAAGTAAAATATAAAATGGCATATATTTTATATTTTGGTAACCTATCGGTTGATGTTTTCATTTCGAAAGGCTTGCTTTTCTTTACTTTTTCAAAACGAGCTTTTACATAAAATTCTTCTGTGATAGGATAAAAATCCAAACCTTTAAAATCTTTTAAATCCTTTTCTTGCAAAGGCGAACTATCTGCATTTGCATAGCTTTCGTTTAATTCGGACTGAAAAGTGGCTGCTTCGGAATAAAAATCTTGAGCTAAACAGAAATTTACAAACAACAAAGTAAAAAGATAACGCATACTATTTTTTTACAAAAATAACGATTTAAATATGATTTAAACCAAAGGCTATTGTACTTTTGCCCTAATGAAAAAAGCATTTCAAAAATACATTAATAATTACAAAGGATTTTCTAAAGAAATTTGGATACTTACGATTGTTACTTTTATAAACCGAGCAGGAACAATGGTTTTGCCATTTTTATCTAAGTATTTAAGAGAAGATTTAGCTTTTACATTGCCACAAGTAGGCTGGATTATGGTGAGTTTTGGTATGGGTTCTATGGCTGGATCTTGGCTTGGTGGTAAATTAAGCGATAAAATTGGCTTTTATAAAATAATGGTTTTTAGCCTTGCAGCAACAGGTGTTTTGTTTTTCTTTATGCAATATGTTACCAGTTTTTATGGTTTACTTTTTGCCATGTTTCTTATTATGGCAATTGCCGATATGTTTAGACCTGCCATGTTTGTATCAATTGGAGCGTACGCAAAAGAAGAAAACCGCACACGTGCTTTAACATTGGTTCGATTGGCTGTAAACCTTGGCTTTGCGGCTGGACCAGCTTTGGGCGGTTTAATAATTATGGGAATGGGTTACCAAGGCTTGTTTTGGATTGACGGTGCATCTTGTTTAATTTCTATAAGTATTTTTGCTTTGTTGGTTAAAGAAAAGAAAAAATCAAAATTTAATAAAGAGGAAATTATACCTAATGCAAATGCTTCAGTATTTAAAGATAAAATATTTTGGCTATTTTTAGTAACTAGTTTAATTTCTGGAATTTTATTTTTTCAGTTATTCACAACTTTACCTATTTATCACGCCGATCAATTTAAATTAACCGAATTTCAAACAGGTTTATTGCTAACCTTTAATGGTGGTTTGATATTTTTACTTGAAATGCCTATTGTTAGCTACATTGAAAAACATAAGATTAGCCGCCCTAAAATAATACTTTTAGGCGCGTTTTTAATGGCTGTTTCGTTTTTCTTTTTAGAATACACAGGCTCTGGACTAATATTAATTGTAATGATGCTTTTTATGACGTTAGGTGAAATGCTTATTTTTCCTTTTGCTAATACATTTGCGCTTTCTAGAGCACCTAAAGGTCATGAAGGTCGTTATATGGCCATATTTACAATGAGCTACAGTTTAGCCCATATTTTAAGTGCTAAAACAGGTTTTACCATTATAGATTTAACATCTTATAATTTAAATTGGCTATTTATGGGTGGTTTAGGTTTGGTTGGTACTTTATTTGCTTACAGAGTATATCAACTTACCGAAAAAGAAAAAATATGATCTTATTTTTTATTTCTAGTTTTATAGTTTTTTAAGAACTCACCCTTAGGTTTTCCATCATCAAAAGAGCTAAATTTAACCAACATGCGTGTTTTATCTCTAGCTTCTTCATTAGACATTCCTTCATATTCCATTCTATAAACCGCCGAAAATAAAGGAGCTCTTCCTTCGCCATGGTAGCAATGAATAAGTACTGGATAATTATCTGGATTATCCATTATTGTATAAAACTTATTTAAAACCTCTTCATTTGGAACTTGTTCAGATCCTACATTAAAATAAGTTAATCCTTCAATTTTTTTTACAGCTTCTTCTTCTGCTGTTAACTCTTCTGGTACTTCTGGGTTATTAACTAAATCGTCAGTACCTGGAAAACGCAAATCAATTATACTTTTCAGATTGTATTTTTTAGCATAATCTGCTATTTCATCTGGTGGTATCACTCCCGATTTATATACTTTACCTTCTGTAATGGGTTTAAAATTATAATTAATATTTACGTCGTAAACGTATTTAGCCGTTCCAACTAAAATAAAAACAGCTAACAAGGTTAAAATCTTCTTTTTCATATTATAATTTTTTATCAATTATTCTATTAAAATAATCGGTTAAAAAGGCTTTACATTTTTGCTCCAAAGCAATCATATCCGCATTTTTTTGTGTTATTAAATTGTTTGTTAAACCCTTGTCATTACTATCGTAAAAACCAATTGCTTTTTGTCCGTCAAATATACAAATATATTTATCAGAAATGTATTGGTAATTATTTCCGTTATAATTCATAACAAAAGGAGCATATTGTGTATCATTCAGCAAGCTTCTACCCCAACTTCTAATTGGTTTATCGTATCCTATTATATCTATTATAGTTGGATAAATATCTATTTGCTGAGCAAAAGTACTATTTATACCTTTTAAGTTTCCTTTTGGTGAATAAAACATGATGGGTACTGCTTGTCGGTTCACTTGTTTGTAATATTCATAACCATAATATACTTGATTTCCGTGATCTGCTGTTAAAACAAAAATGGTGTTTTCGAACCAAGGTTCTTTTTTGGCTTCTTCAAAAAAGCGTTTAAAAGCATAATCTGTATAACCCACACATTGGTGCATTTGTATGTTTCCTTTGGGGAATTTACCTTCCATTTCTTCAGGAATTACATAAGGTTCGTGAGAAGTAACAGTAAAAACAGTACTAAAAAAAGGTCCTTTTTTAGTATCCATTGTTTTTTTCATAAACTGTAAAAAAGGCTCGTCCCAAATTCCCCAAGAACCGTCAAATTGACTGTCGTCATTAAATTCGGTTTTACCATAATAATGATTAAAACCCAATATATTTCCAAAACCTAAAAAGCCCATAGAACCGTTTGGAGCACCATGATAGAAAGAAGTATCGTATCCTTTTTCGTTTAAAATAGAAACTAATGATTGTATCGGTTGCTTACTATATGGCGAAGAAGTAAATGCGTCTTTAAATGATGGAATACCTGCTAAAATTGAAGACATACCGTGTATAGATTTTTGACCATTTGCAAACGCGTTATCAAAAATTAAACTGTGTTGAGCCAATGAATCTAAAAAAGGAGTATAACTAACATAATCTGGAATATTCATGTTTTTATTAAAACTTCCCAAATACTCTCTTCCCATACTTTCGGTAATAAAAAGAACAATATTTGGCTTTGTAAAAACGGAATCGTTTACCTTTTTTATTGGAGCAATTAATTGGCTAATTTCTTCATCTGAAAAAGTAAAATCTGTTTTTTTAAATGTCTTTACACTTAACGTTCTTAAAAGAGCAAAAGGTGTATTTAAAACCAAATCAGCTTGAGCCATTTTAGTAACATGTCTGTTGGCATCTACAAGGTTAATTGGTCGGGTACTTTTCTTAAAATCACCTCTTATACCTCCTATAATAATTGTAGTAAAAAACAAAAAAGCAATAAATGATAAAAAATAATAGTAAAACTTTGATTTTATTATATTTAAATCAACTAACTTAATCTTTTTATACAAATAAATCCAAAGCCAAGCACATACAAAAAACAGTAAAAAAACATGCCAATATGTAAGCAAAAAACGAAAAAACATACCGCCTAAATTCTGTTCATGTTTTAACGAATCCCAAACGGTTAAAGTTGTTCTGGCATAGGTAAATTTATAGTAAATCAAATCTACAAAATTGGTAGCATAAAAAGCTAGATTAGATATAAAATAAAGATAAAATAAAACCTTTTGAAATTTGGGCTTAGTATTTATCCAAAACGGAATAAGTGAAAGAACTATAAACAAACTATTTACATACAAAATAGCTGTAGTATCAAAAGCCAAACCGTGATAATATATTTTTAAAAACTCCGAAATACTTTCTACTTGTAATGCATCATTATTATAAATTAAAAATAAAACACGAGCAATTCCATAAAACAAATACACAAGTAAAATCCTTAATATTAATACTTTATATTCCTTAATTCTAAACAACTGCTTCATTATTTTTATTTTAATTCCTTGCAAAATTATAAAATACTTTAAGTTATCGTTAACTTTAAGTGTTTTTTAAATCATTTTTTTTTATTAATTTGGCAAAAAAAACTAAAAAGCTATGGTAAACCCAACTAGGTTATTCGATTTTCCTTATTATCAATTAGATAAATATAATTTAGACTTTGCTTTTGCCACAAAATACGATGGCGAATGGATTAAAGTTTCTACAAAAGAATACATAAAACAAGCAAATGAAGTTTCTAGAGGAGGTTTAAAACTGAGACTAAACAAAAATGACAAGGTTGCTCTTATCTCTTCAAACAATAGAACCGAATGGAATGTTTGTGATATAGGCTTAATGCAGATTGGTGTTCAAACCGTACCAATTTACCCAACCATTTCGGCGGAAGATTACGAATACATATTAAATCATTCTGAAGCTAAATATGTATTGGTCTCTGATGTTGAAGTTTATGAAAAAGTAAAAGCTATACAAGCAAATGTACCTTCGCTAAAAGGTGTGTATTCGTTTGATAAAATTGATGGTTGTGCTAATTGGTCCGAAATTAAAGATTTAGGGAAAGACGAAAGTAACCAAAACGAAGTTGAAGCTTTAATGGAAAGTGTTTCACCAAACGATTTAGCTACTATTATTTATACTTCTGGTACTACGGGTAGACCAAAAGGTGTTATGTTATCGCATAATAATATAGTTTCCGATGTACTTTCTAGTGCTCCAAGAGTACCTTTAAGACCCGGAGAATCTGTTGCATTGAGTTTCTTACCTGTTTGTCATATTTTCTAAATAATTATACTTTATTTATATCAATATTTTGGTATTTCTGTATATTTTGCAGAAAGTATTGAAAAAATAAGCGACAATTTAAAAGAAGTAAAACCACACGTAATAACCGCTGTTCCTCGTTTATTAGAAAAAGTATATGATAAAATATATGCTAAAGGAGCCGACTTAACGGGAATTAAGAAAAAACTATTCTTTTGGGCAATTGATGTTGGTTTAAAATATGAACCAAAAGGTGCAAATGGTGCTTGGTATGAATTTAAACTTAAAATAGCTCGTAAACTTATTTTCTCAAAATGGAAAGAAGGTTTAGGAGGTAACATAGAATTAATGGTTTCTGGTAGTGCTGCCTTACAAACACGTTTAACTCGAGTGTTTACAGCTGCTGGAATTCCTGTTTTTGAAGGTTATGGTTTAACAGAAACTTCTCCTGTAATATCTGTAAACTCGTTTAACGACGATGCATTTAAAATTGGAACTGTTGGTAAATTAATTAACTGTGTTGAAGTTAAAATTGCCGAAGACGGTGAAATCCTTTGTAAAGGACCTAACGTGATGATGGGCTATTATAAAGATGAAGAAAAAACAAACGAAGTTTTAAAAGACGGATATTTTCATACA
>CBFIIG010000036.1:0-305 GCA_965662615.1 Flavobacterium sp. | reverse complement strand
CGCTAACGGCTTCTTAAAAATTACTGATCGTAAAAAAGAAATGTTTAAAACTTCAGGCGGTAAATATATTGCTCCACAGGTTTTAGAAAATGCTTTTAAACAATCGCGTTTTATTGAACAAATTATGGTAATTGGTGAAGGTCAAAAAATGCCAGCTGCACTTATTCAGCCAAATTTTGAATTTATAAAAGATTGGGCAAGTAGAAAAAACATCACTCTTGGTGCTTCTGAAGCTGATATTGCAACAAATAAAGAAGTAATTGATCGTATAGAGCAGGAAGTAAACGAAACCAATGAAAAATTCG
>CBFIIG010000035.1:0-14578 GCA_965662615.1 Flavobacterium sp. | reverse complement strand
TAGTATCAGTTATAGTTATGTTAGAATTTTTAAATGCATTTTTAAGCTCTTTATTATTTAATTTCATAGTTTTAAAAATAGTCTGAAGCATTTTACTTGTGTCTTTAGGGTCTAAACTTAATTCTTGTTTTACTACACAAAAGCCACCGTCAATATCAACATCTTCAAAATGTACAATCCCGTTTGCTTTAATAGGTTTACCACCAAACATATTAGGTATTTCTTCTTCGTATTCTATGGGAACAGTAATGTCATATTCCAAACCCATCGGAAAATGAAAATATTGAATCTCTTTTAAAACTAAACTTTCTATCCCTTCTTTAGAACTGTAAATTTGTTTAATAGGCTGCAAAATTCTGTTTAACATTTCTTTAGAATCGTCGTCTTTAGAACTTAAATTCAAAATTTTATCAAAAGTTGAAGTCATAACACCACTTATCTCTTCCCAATTTACTATTTCTAAAAAATCGCCAAGTTCGCTGGTTTTGTAAATTACCTCAATATTGCTAAACTCAGTTAATTCTTGTTTAAATTCATTTGGAATAGCAAGGCTTTCAGCCATCTTATTTTCAAAACTCCATTTTATAGTGTAGGAGTCTGCAGTAGAATCAATTACTGTAAAGTTGGCTTTGTAATTTTGTTTTTGATCTTTAGTTAGCTCGTTTTTTTTCCATTGTTGGGTAGATTTGGTAACGTTAAAATCGTAGCTATCACCAACTGACCAATAAGCTACAAAAGAAATTTTTGTTGTGTCGGCTTGTGAAAATATAACTGTTGTAAATAAAAGTGATAAAAGGAATAAGTATTGTTTTCTCATGGGTGTTTGTTTTAGTGTGTTTGTTTTTGAATTATTATTTTATAACCATCAGGATCAGAAATTTGAATTCCGTTCTCTTGCCAATACCGATTTTTAGGTGATTCTATTGTGATATTTTCTTTTTCAATTCTATTTTTAATGGCCAAGTATTCTTCTGTTGTTTTGGTGTAAAACACAAATATATCATCTTCGTCAAATGTATGATTTGCTTTTTCTAATGAAGTTGTAAATTCTAAATGCCAATCTGCTCCTTCAATACCTAAAAAGATTCCATTATAGTTGTTGTGGTTTTTAAATTCACCTAATTTTTTTAGCCCAATTACTGTTGTATAAAACTGTTCTATTTTTTCTAAATCATTCGTATGTCTGGCTACTCTAAACTTCATTTTTCTTGTAACTTATTTGAAAAGTTGTTCCTTTACCTATTTCCGATTGCAATACTTTTATTTTGCCTTTGTGGTAGTCTTCTACAATGCGTTTGGTAAGTGAAAGTCCTAATCCCCAACCTCTTTTTTTAGTAGTAAAACCTGGTTCGAATATTGTTTTAAATTCTTTTTTTGCAATCCCTTTTCCGTTGTCGGTAATCTGTATTTTTATAAAATCGGGCTGATTAATTATTTTCAAGTGTAATTCACCTTTACCACGCATCGCGTCTATTGCATTTTTAACCAAATTTTCAATTGTCCAGCCGTGCAATTCAGGGTTTAAAAATACGGTTAAATCTTCTGTTGGTGCCTCAAATAAAAAACGAACTTGCTTACTGCTTCGTGCGGCTAAATAATCGAAAGTTTTTTTAGTTTCTACTGAAATATTGGTTGCGTTTAATAAAGGTTCAGAACCTATTTTAGAAAAACGGTCTGCTATGGTTTGCAGTCGGTTAATGTCTTTTTCTATTTCTAATAAAATATCAGCTCCTACGTTTTCTAGTTTTAAAATTTCTAACCAACCTATTAAAGAGCTTAAAGGCGTGCCTATTTGATGTGCGGTTTCTTTTGCCATACCTGCCCAAAGTTTGTTTTGCGAAGCCATTTTTGTGGCTCTGTAAAAATTATAAATTAAGGCGCCAAATAGAGTAATAATAAGTAATAACGCTAATGGATAGTATTTTAATTTGTTTAAAAGTGCCGAATTTCCATAGTATAATAAACGGTATTTTCCTTCGCCTACATCTACTCGTATGGATTGGTTTTCTGACTTTAGCTGTTTTAAAAGTTGAGCTATTTTAGTTTTATTAGTTGCAATGTCGTCTGTAATATTGTTTACTTGTATAACAGAATCGTTTTCTGTTGTTAAAACTATTGGTATAGATGTGTTTGTACTAATTATTTGAAAAGGAAGGGTAATATCATCGGTTTCTAAATTGGCTTTTGCAATACTGTTTTGTGCCTGTGCCCAAAGTTCCATTTTTAGCCTTTCGTCTTGTTTAAAAACTTGAAAAAAAGAATAGGTATTCCATAAAATTAGAACCACTATTACAAAAGAACTGGCTATAATTAACCATCGGGAAAGGTTTCGTTTGTTTGAAAAAAACATAAATAGAATTTAAGTAAAAATAGCAAAAACTTTTTAAAGTAGCCTGTACTTTGTCATATAACCCCGATTGTAGTGAAAATCTTTATGCGGGTGGCATTTATGCCCGCATAAAATTGAAACAAAAAGCGGGAATACGATGGGTAAGTACGCCTATTTTTTCGTTTCAAAAATGTATATTTGTAAAAATTATTGAAGATGTTAAGTATAGATCCAAAAGAAATTGCTCCTGCAAAATTGCAAGGGTATTTACAAGGTGCTGTTGCGCCTAGACCCATTGCATTTGCTAGTACTTTAGACGAAAATGGAGTGCCTAATTTATCGCCTTTTAGTTTTTTTAATGTGTTTAGTAGCAATCCGCCAGTGTTGGTTTTTTCGCCTGCCAGAAGGGTGCGAAACAATACTATAAAGCATACGCTAATTAATGCCGAAAACACCAAGGAGGTGGTTATAAATGTGGTGAATTATGATATCGTTCAACAAATGTCTTTGTCGAGCACAGAGTACGGCGATGGTGTAAATGAGTTTGAAAAAGCGGGTTTAACGATGCTTGCTTCAGATGTGGTAAAGCCGTTTAGAGTTGCCGAAAGTCCTATACAAATGGAATGTAAAGTGACCGATGTTATTGCTTTGGGCGACCAAGGCGGAGCGGGTAATTTGGTTATTTGTGAGGTGGTTAAAATACACATAAACGAGGCCGTTTTAGATGAAAATGGCATTATAGATCAGGATAAAATTGACTTGGTTTCTCGTATGGGAGGCAATTGGTATTCGAGAGCTAACAAAGGTTTGTTTGAAATTGAAAAGCCAGTTGCAAATATGGGAATTGGCGTAGATGCTATTCCAGATTTTATAAAAGACTTTGGTTTTTTCACAGGAAATCAGCTGGGTCAGTTAGGTAATGTGGAAAGTTTGCCAACCGAAGAAGAAATTGCTATATTTGTAAATAATTCAACAGCTGTTAAAGGTGTTTTAAGTTCGGACGATACGGTTAAAATATTTAGTAAAGCGGTTGATTTTTTAGAAAAAAATGATGTTTTAAGTGCTTGGAAAGTACTTTTGGCAAAAAAATAATAAATTATAGCAATATGGAAATTATAGGAAAAGTAAAGTTAGTAAATCCAGAACAACAAGTTTCGGCAACTTTTAAAAAGAGAGAGTTAATTGTAACTACAGATGAGCAGTATCCTCAACACATTTTAATTGAGTTTATTCAAGATAAAACGGATTTGTTAAATACAGTTCAGGTAGGTGAAGGTGTTAAAGTTTCAATTAATTTAAGAGGTAGAGAATGGGTTAGCCCACAAAACGAAACCAAATATTTTAACTCAATTCACGGTTGGAGAATAGAGAAAATGCAAGCTGAAACTCCAGCAGCAGCTGCACCACCAATGCCGCCAGCACAAGCTTTTGAGCCAGCAACTGATTTTAAAGAAGAAGAGCACGACGATTTACCTTTCTAAGAAAGTAAATTATTAGTTTATATAAAACCTAAAGCAATCTGTTTTAGGTTTTTTTTACTTCTATTTTTATGTATTATATTCAAAACGAACTTTATTTCCCAACTGTTGACCAAGCCAATTACGAAGGTGTCTTAGCTGTTGGCGGCGATTTATCTATTGCGCGTTTGCTTTTGGCGTATCGAAGCGGAATTTTTCCTTGGTTTAATCCAGATGAACCTATTATGTGGTGGGCGCCACCAGAACGAATGGTGCTGTTTTTTGAAGATTTAAAAATTTCGAAAAGCATGCGAAATATTTTAAATCGAAATACCTTTAAAGTTACTTTTAACACCGCTTTTGAAGAAGTAATACATAACTGTAAAGAAATTTATAGACCCGACCAAGGTAGCACTTGGATTACAAATGAAATGCAGCAAGCCTATATTGATTTGCATAAACTGGGTTTTGCAAAAAGCGTAGAGGTTTGGCAAAACGATAAATTAGTAGGTGGTTTGTATGGAGTAGATTTGGGTCATGTTTTTTGCGGCGAAAGTATGTTTTCTCTGGTTTCTAATGCCAGTAAAGTAGCTTTTATTAGCTTGGCAAAACAACTAAAAGAACAAAATTACCGTATTATAGACTGCCAAGTATATAACGATCATTTGGCTAGTTTGGGTTGTTCAGAAATTTCTCGAACCGATTTTATGTATGTTTTGCAAACCAATATTACTTGGGCAGATTAATTATTTACGGGTAAAACAACTTGTTATATGGTCGTTTACCATGCCTGTGGCTTGCATGTGAGCATAAAGTGTGGTTGAACCAATAAATTTAAATCCGCGTTTTTTTAAATCCTTACTTATTTTATCCGACAATGGAGTTGTAGCCGGAACATCTGCCAAAGTTTTGGGTTTATTATCTATTGGTTTATTGTCAACAAACGCCCATATATAATTAGAAAAACTTCCAAACTCCTTTTGTATTTCTATAAAGCGTTGCGCGTTATTTACTGCCGAAGCTATTTTTAGTTTGTTTCTAATAATCCCTGCATCTTGGTTCAGTTCTAAGATTTTATCATCTTTAAATTCAGCTATTTTTTTATAGTCGAATTGTTCAAAAGCAGCTCTAAAGTTCTCTCTTTTTTTTAAAATACTGTGCCAACTTAAACCTGCCTGAAAAGTTTCTAATAACAAGTATTCAAAGAGTTTATTATCATCGTAAATGGGAAATCCCCACTCATTGTCGTGATAATCTCTATATAAATCATCTTTTTCGCACCAAGCGCATCTTTTTTCTAGCATCGTTATTTTTTAAACGTTTTTACATATAACTGTTCCACTTTTTCTCTAGCCCAAGGGGTTTTTCTCAAAAAAGTTAAGCTACTTTTTATACTTGGGTTAGTGGTAAAGCATTTTATATGTATTAGTTCTCCCAAAGTATCAAATTTATAATGATTTTCTAATTCTTCAAGTATTTGTTTTAAAGTAATGCCGTGTAATGGGTCGTTGCTCATGCTTTTTTTTATAAAGGTATGTTTTTTTGCTTTACAACCAAAGGTTTTGAAAATATGTATTGAAATGCTTATTTTTACAAAAAAGCACAATGGGATTATTATCAGCATACGCAGTTATTTCAATATTTTTCTCTTTTTTATGCTCTATACTAGAGGCGGTACTACTAAGTGTAACACCTACTTTTATAAAAGTTAAAGAACAAGAAAAAGCAAATTATGTACAAGCATTAAAAGTATTAAAAGACGATGTGGACAAACCTCTAATTGCTATTTTAACATTAAATACTTTGGCACATACGGTTGGTGCTATATTGGTAGGAGTACAGGCAGAAAACATGGTTGCTGCAAGCGAATACAACTCCAGTTATTTTGGTATTCCGTTTGTAGGAATTATTTCTGGGATAATGACCATTCTTATTTTGGTGGTTTCCGAAATCATTCCTAAAACCATTGGTGCTAAGTATTGGCAAGGTTTGGCAGGTTTTTCTACCACAGTTTTAAAAATTATGGTCGCCATTATAAAATACACAGGTATATTATGGATTTTACAACTTACTACCAAAGCCATTGGTAAAAGTGCGCATATAAATACCATGACACGCGAAGAGTTTTTGGTAATAACAGACACTGCCGAAAAAGAAGGTGTTTTTGCTGCCAACGAGGGTCGTTTTTTAAAGAGTTTATTACAACACAAAAACGTAAAAGCTTCTGATGTTATGACGCCTCGTTCGGTTGTTTTTATGGCTCCTCAAGACATGAAAATTAAAGACTTTTTTAAAGAAAATCCCAATTTACCCTTTTCTAGAATTCCCGTTTTTGGCAAAAACAGAGACGACATTACCGGTTACATTTTAAAAAGCACGGTTTTAATAGACATTATAAACGATACCGAAGCCGAACATTTAAAAGACATTATTCGACCAATTAGTATGGTTGGCGCACAAACTACTTTGCCCATTTTGTTTGAAAAAATGGTAGCTACCAGAGAGCACATGGCATTGGTTGTTAATGACTATGGTTCTGTAGAAGGTTTGGTAACCATGGAAGACGCCATAGAAACCATGCTAGGTTTAGAAATTATGGACGAAATAGACAGTGTCGAAGACATGCAAGAACTGGCTCGTAAAAAATGGAAAGACGCTCAGGGTAAATAAACTTTGGATCTATTTGTTCTTAGATTTTTTAATAAAAAAAGCCGCAAACATTGTTTGCGGCTTTTTGGTATTTATAAACTAAAGGATTATTATCCTAAAGCTACACGTTTAAATTCAGTAACAGTTACATCTCCGTAAGAAGCGATATAATCTGCAACAGTCATTTTTTCGTCTTTAATAAAACGTTGGTCTAAAAGACATTTTTCTTGGTCTAAAGTTGTGTTGTCAGAAACAAAACGCTCCATTTTACCAGGAATAATTTTATCCCAAATTTGTTCTGGCTTACCTTCAGCTTTAAGTTCAGCTTTAGCATCTGCTTCGGCTTGAGCCATAACTTCTGGAGTTAATTGTGCCATAGAAATGTATTTAGGTACGTTTTTAAGCGTTTTACCCAAACGACCTAACTCAATATTGTCTTTTTCTATAACTGCAATTCTAGCTTCAGTTTCTGCCGCTACAAACTCAGGGTCAAAATCTTTGTAAGAAAGTGTACTTGCACCCATAGAAGCAATTTGCATAGACAAGTCTTTAGCTAATGTTTCTACGTTATTTACTTTTGCAGATAAACCTACAATAGCAGCAATTTTGTTAATGTGAACATAAGAACCAACGTAAGGAGCATTGATTTTAGCAAAAGCATTGATTTCAATTTTTTCACCAATTACACCTGTTTGTTCAACTAATTTATCAGCAACAGTCATTCCACCAAAGTCAGAAGCTAAAAAGTCTTCTTTAGTGTCAAAGTTCATTGCTTTAGTTCCCATTTCGTTTGCCAAGGCAAGGAAAGAGTCGTTTTTACCAACAAAGTCAGTTTCACAACCCAATACAATAGCAACTGCTGTTGTGTTGTCTGCGTTTACTTGAACATTTGCAGCACCTTCGCTAGAATCTCTGTCGGCTCTT
Source organism: Flavobacterium sp. (assembly GCA_965662615.1). GTDB lineage: Bacteria > Bacteroidota > Bacteroidia > Flavobacteriales > Flavobacteriaceae > Flavobacterium. The sequence goes on along the minus strand of CBFIIG010000035.1, from coordinate 7,219 downwards.
TTTTCTGCAACTTTTTGTCCTTTTTTTCTAAGTACATCAATTGCTTTGTCAAAATCTCCTTCAGCCTCTACAAGGGCTTTTTTACAGTCCATCATTCCGGCACCGGTAGCCTGTCTTAATTTATTTACTTCTGCAGCAGTAATATTTGCCATAGTTTTTGTTTTTTAAAGATTAAAAGATTGAACAATTTAAAAACAAAATAAAAACGCTAGGTTAGTATTGTGTTATATTTAAATCATTCAATCTTTAAATGTAAATTATTTTGTTTCTTCTGTAGCTGGAGTTTCCGCTGTAACTTCTTTTTCTTTTGTTGCTTTTTCCGCAGTATCTTCAGCGTTACGCTCAGTGTTACCTTGGTTAATTGCGTTAGTTACTAAAGTTAACACTTTTTCTATTGATTTAGAAGCATCGTCATTTGAAGGTATAACAAAATCAATTGGACGTGGGTCCGAGTTTGTATCTACCATTGCGAATACTGGAATGTTTAATTTCTGAGCTTCTTTAATAGCAATGTGTTCTGCTTTAACATCCACTACAAATAATGCAGCTGGTAAACGAGACATATCAGAGATTGAACCTAAGTTTTTCTCTAATTTTGCACGTAAACGATCTACTTGTAATTTTTCTTTTTTAGATAGTGTGTTAAAAGTACCATCTTTCTTCATTCTATCAATAGTAGCCATTTTTTTAACAGCTTTTCTAATAGTAACAAAGTTTGTTAACATTCCACCAGGCCATCTTTCAGTGATGTATGGCATGTTACAAGCTGCTGCTTTTTCTGCAACAATATCTTTTGCTTGTTTTTTGGTAGCAACAAAAAGTACTTTTCTACCAGAAGCTGCAATTTTTTTCAAAGCCTCATTAGCTTCTTCAATTTTAGCAGCTGTTTTATATAGGTTGATGATGTGAATACCACCACGCTCCATATAAATGTAAGGAGCCATGTTTGGGTCCCATTTACGAGTCATGTGTCCGAAATGTACACCTGCCTCTAATAATTCTTTAACGTCTATAGTGTTTGCCATTTTGTAATAGTTTACGTTCCGTTGATTAGCAATAGTAAAGTAGCCTTTAGGGTCTCTACCATTTAGATGCTAAACTAATTTCCTTTTTAAAAAGAAATAACGACAACTGATTTTTAATTTTAATTTGCAACTTACGCTGCATGTTTACATTCAAAAAGTGAAATATACGAGATATTAACGCTTCGAGAATTGGAATTTTTTACGTGCTTTCTTCTGTCCGAATTTTTTACGTTCAACCATTCTTGGGTCTCTTGTAAGTAATCCTTCTGGTTTTAAAACCAATCTGTTTTCAGCATCTACTTCGCACATTGCTCTAGCAATAGCCAAACGAACTGCCTCAGCCTGTCCTGTTGAACCACCACCAAATACATTTACTTTTACATCAAAGTTTTCAGCATTCTCTGTTAAAGCAAGAGGTTGTAAAACTTTGTACTGTAAAGTTGCAGTTGGAAAATACGTTGCAAATTCTTTTTTGTTTACGGTAATTTTACCAGAACCTTCTGATAAGTATATACGCGCTACTGCGGTCTTTCTACGACCAATTTTGTGTATTGTTCCCATTACTTAACTTCGTTTAAATTAACGGTTTTAGGTTTTTGAGCCTCATGTTTGTGCGTTGCACCAACAACTACGTTTAAATTACGGAAAAGTTCAGCTCCTAATTTATTTTTAGGTAACATTCCTTTTACTGCTTTTTCTACTAAACGAGCAGGATCTTTTTGTTGCATTACTTTTGCAGTAAGCACTCTTTGACCTCCAGGGTAACCTGTGTGGCGGATGTACGTTTTCTCCTCCAATTTGTTACCTGTAAGGTTGATTTTTTCTGCATTGATAACGATTACGTTATCCCCACAGTCTACGTGTGGAGTATAATTAGGCTTATGTTTTCCTCTTAAAAGTACTGCTACTTTTGAAGCAAAACGACCTAAGTTATGCCCCTCAGCATCTACCACTAACCATTCTTTTTGAACGGTAGCCTTGTTGGCAGATACGGTTTTGTAACTTAATGTGTTCACAATTATTATTTTTTAATTAAACATTCCATTCCCCTCCCATAAATATGGGTAAGGGAGTGCAAAAGTACAACTATTTATTATATATACAAACGTGTTGCAATTTATTCTACCTATTTTTCTGCGAATAAGCCATTTAACCCACTCTTTTTCATTTTGTTATACCGTTTTGGGCATGCCCTTCGTACCTCAGGTCGGGCTTTTCGCTCTATCTTTTGCTCCGCTCCGCTATGCAAAAGGATGCCGCTGCAATCCCTCATGCGAGAGAATTCGTAAATTCACATAGTCGAAAGTGGACAACCCCTAATTTGTTTCAACTTATTTTTTTGAAAAATAAAACTACTATTTTTTACTCTAAAATATATTTTATTGCATAGCAATTATCTTTTCTTATCTCTATTTTGTCCAATTGATTTTTTTGCACTACATTTATATTTCAAAAAATAAACAATGAAATCAAAGGTTACATTAAAACAATTAGCAAAAGAATTAGGTGTTTCTGTATCTACAGTCTCTAAAGCACTTAGTAATAGTGAAGAGATAAGTACGCAAACTAAGTTAAAGATAAAAGAATTTGCTACTCTTAAAAAATACAAACCTAATACAATTGCTAAAAATCTTAAAAATCAAAGTTCAAAAACAATTGGGGTTATTATACCTAATATACTAAATCCTTTTTTTGCAAAAGTCTTTAGTGGTATTGAAAAACGCGCATTAGATAGAGGTTACAATATAATTACGGGTATTTCTAACGAGTCATTTGAAAAAGAAAAACAAGTAATGGAACTTTTAAACAATGGTTCAATAGATGGTTTTATTGTTTCGGTAGCTGAAGAAAGTCAAACTCAAAATAAAATAGAACATTTTAATGACGCAATAAATTCGGGTACGCCAATTGTAATGTTTGATCGTGTTGCTAAAGATGTTGTATGTGATAAAGTTGTAGTTGACGACTTTGACTCGGCTTTTTTTGCAGCTACACATTTAATAAATATAGGTTGTAAAAACATCGCGGTATTATCTACTATAAACGGATTAAGTGTTGGAAAATTAAGGCTTAATGGTTACGAAAGTGCTCTCGAAAATAAATCAATGCCTAACGATGTTAAAAATCATATTATTGAAAGTGACTTAGATTTATTTGATGAGAAATTAGCAGCTTTATTAAATGACAAATCTATTGATGGAATTTTTGCAATAGACGAACATGCAGCAACAATGTCTCATAAAACAGCACTAAAAAAAGGATTTAAAATACCTGATCAACTAAATATAATTGGTTTTGCAGATGGTGCATGGTCTAGACGACTAACGCCTAGTTTGTCAACAGTAAGCCAGCATGCTCCAGAAATTGGCGAATGTGCTGCAAATTTACTAATAGATCGTTTAGAAAAACCTTTTACAGAGTTTCCAAAGTACGAAACTATAGTTATAAAAACAGAGTTACGTTACCGAGAAAGTACCAAACGCTAGGCTGTCGCTTTGTTTCGGTCCTGGACTATTTTGTCATCTCGCCAAGAAATATAACCTAAACTCGCATTTACTAAGTAAAATACATATTTAGCTGTATTGGCATAATTTAGCATAAGTATGTTTTGAATAATTTTGGCTAAATTATACAATTGCCAAGTAAACCAATTGTCAGGATACATTCTACCAACATTAAAGGTACCACCAAAACTAATTCCTGCCGGAATAGCTATGGCAAAAAACAATTGCCAGTTTATGCTACCTTCGGAAAAGTATTTAAAACCAATAAAATTTAAAACTAAAGAAAGAAGCATTCCAAGAACCATGTTTATGTAAAAAATAGCATCTATACTATTAAGGTATTGTTTCTTTTTCCAAATACGATACGCAAATAAGTTACCAAAAAAGGAAACAGGATATGTAAGCAAAGCACCTAAATTACCCAAAAGAAAATCTATAGTTCCTGCAACCATAGTATTAAAGGTATGTATTAGGTTTCCAAGATTATTTTTTTTGGTAACAAAACGAGTCGCAGTCATAGAAAAACAGGTAGAAAGTATGGATACGTAACCAAGAGGGAAAACATAGCTATTCTTGTTCCATGTAAAATTATATGTGGTGTTATGGTAATTTAAAATTAGCGAAACTACTAATACCAAAGCAACACCTATAAAATCTAAATAATTACTGTTGGTTATTTTTTTTACTGCTTGTACCCAGTCTGTTTTATGATTCATTTACTTATTCTTTGGTAAATATAACTTTTTGCCCATTTTGGGTTAAAATCATTCCTTTGTCGTTAAATTTTAATTCCAAATGCGCCTGCGGAAACTCAAAAGTAGTATCGTCAATTTGTGTTAACGGAAATTCGGGCTGACCTGTCCCTTGTCCAAAAAACTGTCCTGCTTTTTCGAAAACAGTAATTTTCATAGGCATTAATGGAGTGGCGTAAACACCACTGTATTTTGAAACTAATTTGGCGTCAATTTTTTTAAATTCGGGGAAACGATACGGCATTTTATAATAAATACTCAATACTCCAATTACAATATCATTTAAAGTGTAATCGCCCGCATTTGCAATAACCGCAATACTTAATTTGTCTTTTGGGTAATAACCTGCTGTTGAATTGTAATTTTCTATTTTACCACCATGTCCAAAAAATTGTCTTTCGCCAAAAGGAAAACGCATAATACCCAATCCATAGCCGTGTTCAATTTCTTTTAAAAGCAAAACCGATTCTGGCTTTAATAATTTACCTTCCATTAAGTTTTTGTAAAATACGGCAATATCTTTAGTAGTAGAGCAAATGCCGCCTGCAGCAAAAGCAACTTCGTAATCGTCTGTTTTTACGGCATACCATTTGTCCTCTTCTAACTCAAACGAAGGTGTAACTTTTTGTTTTACTTGCTCTATAGAAGTAGGATAAAAAGTGTTTTGCAAGCGTAATCTTTTTGCAATTCTATTTTCAATTAAAAAAGCATAAGGCTTTCCGTTTAGTTCCTCTACAATTTTACCCAATAAAAAGTAGTTGGTATTGCTATATAAAAACTGACTTTTAGGTTCAAAAAGTGACTCGTAACTGTTTATGTTTTCTAAAATTACATCTTGTATTGGTCCTTTAGCATAATCGGCAGCGGTTACTGTATATTGATTTACATAATCGGGAATACCGCTTTGGTGATGCAGCAAATCTTCTATGGTTATGGTTTCTGCATTTTTAATTTTTGGATAAAAAGTAGCCAATGTAGTGCTTAATTCTAGTTTTTTATCTTCTATTAATTTTAAAACCAAAACAGCCGTAAACGATTTTGTAATTGAGCCTACTTTTAAAATATTATTCTCTTTATTTTCTGCTCCATAACTTTTCGAAATCAACTCTTTTTCGCCTTCTAGCAAAGTGACGCTTCCTTTAAATTTATTGTTTTTTTCTAAATATGTAAGCAAAGAGTCTATTTTATCTACTGCTGTATTTTGGGCTTTTACATTTAAAAAGCCTAACAATAATAAAGTATAAAGTATGTTTTTCATAACTAAAAAATTAATGTGCTTCCAACCAATTTTCTCCCCAGCCTAAATCTACGGTCAATGGCACGTCCATTATAAAAGCATTTTCCATCTCTGTTTTGATCATCTTTTTCACGTCTTCTAACTCAGTTTTAGGTACATCAAAAACCAATTCGTCATGTACTTGTAAAAGCATTTTAGTTTCCCAATTTTCGCTTTCTAAACGTTGATGAATTTTTATCATTGCCAATTTAATAATATCAGCTGCACTACCTTGTATGGGTGCGTTAACTGCATTTCGTTCGGCACCACTGCGTACCATTCCATTTGCAGAGTTAATATCTTTTAAATAACGTCTTCTGCCTAAAACCGTTTCTACATAACCATTTTCTCTAGCAAAATCTACTTGTTTGCTCATGTATTGCTTTAATAAGGGATAGGTTTCGTAATAGGCTTCTATTAATTCGGCACTTTCTTTACGACTTAAATTGGTCTGATTGCTCAATCCAAAAGCAGATACACCATAAATTATACCAAAGTTTACCGTTTTGGCGTGGCTACGTTGTTCTTTTGTAACCTCTTCTAAAGCCACATTAAATACTCTAGATGCGGTACTTTTATGAATATCTTCTCCGTTTTTGAAGGCATCAATCATAGTGGTTTCGCCACTAATTGCTGCAATAATTCGCAATTCTATTTGAGAATAATCGGCTGCGAGTAACACGTGGTTTTCGTCTCTTGCTACAAAAGCTTTACGAATTTGTCGTCCACGTTCTGTTCTAATAGGTATGTTTTGTAAATTGGGATTATTAGAACTTAAACGTCCTGTAGCGGCAACCGCTTGCATATACTCCGTATGTACTCTTTTGGTTTTTTTATCTACTTGCAATGGCAATGCGGTTACATACGTATTTTGCAATTTTACCATTTGTCTCCATTCTAAAATATCGTTAACAATAGGGTGGTCTTTTGCAAGGTAACTAAGCACTTCTTCGCCAGTAGCATATTGTCCTGTTTTGGTTTTTTTAGGTTTTGCACCGCCTATTTTTAGTTTATCGAAAAGCACATCGCCCAATTGTTTTGGCGAAGCCAAATTAAAGGATTCTCCGGCTTGTTCGTATATGTTTTGCTCTAGTTTATTACTATCTAAAGTAAGCTCTTTTGCCATTTCTTCTAAATAGGGTACATCTAAATTTATCCCTTCTTTTTCCATATTGGCTAACACTCGCACTAACGGAATTTCAATATCATCATACAATTTTTTTGTCCCTACTTTTTCTAAAATCGGTTTAAAATTTTCATACAATTGAAATGTAATATCTGCATCTTCGGCAGCATATTCTTTTACTTTTTCTACTGGCACATCTCTCATTGAGAGTTGGTTTTTTCCTTTTTTACCTATTAATTCGTCTATAGGTTGTGGACTGTATTTTAAGTAGGTTTCCGAAAGTACTTCCATGTTATGACGCATGTCTGGGTTTATAAGGTAATGCGCAATCATGGTGTCAAATAAATTGCCTTTTACACTTATCCTGTATTGTGCCAGTATTTTTAAATCGTATTTTAAATTCTGACCAATTTTCTCAATGTTTTCATTTTCAAAGAAAGGTTTTAATTGCTCTAAAAGAGCATTTGCTTCATCTCTATTTTCGGGAACAGGCAAGTAAAATGCTTTGTTTTTTTCGAAAGAAAAAGCAATACCAA
>CBFIIG010000034.1:0-14644 GCA_965662615.1 Flavobacterium sp. | reverse complement strand
ACGCAAACAAAGGTGTTTTTGTTCCAGATAATAAGTCGTTATTAAACAGTTATATTACTCCCGAAGAGCTTTGGGCGTGTACTTCTTGTAACGCATGTGTAGAAGAATGTCCGGTTAGTATTAGTCCTTTGTCCATAATTATGGACATGAGAAGGTATTTGGTTATGGAGCAAAGTGCAGCTCCAATAGAACTAAACAACATGATGACAAATATTGAAAACAATGGTGCTCCATGGCCATATAATCAAATGGATAGGTTAAATTGGTTAAACGAAAATTAAAATGAGTAAAGAAATCGAATTAAAAGAATTAAAACAAGACGGTCAATTTTTAAGTCCAGTCTTAGCCAACGGTGTTAAAAACTATTTAATAGATATAGACGGAACAATTTGTGACGATATACCAAATGAAGAGCCAGAAAGAATGGCTACTGCCAAAGTATATCCAGACGCTTTAAAAACATTGAATAAGTGGTATGACGAAGGACATGTAATTTGTTTTTTTACTTCAAGAACAGAAGAGCATAGAACCGTAACCGAAGAATGGTTAAACAAGCATGGTTTTAAATTTCACGGTATGGTAATGGGAAAACCAAGAGGTGGTAATTACCATTGGATAGACAATCACAAAGTAAAAGCAACACAATATGTTGGTAATTTTACTGAATTGGTAGAAAAAGAAATTAAAATTCAGGTTTTCAACGAAAAGTAATTTTTCGTATAAACGTTAAAAACATAAATTATGGGCACCCCACTAGTAGTTCCTACAATGCAAGAAATGTTAGCACAAGGTAAAACACCAGAAGTTTTATTTTGGACAGGCTGTGCAGGTAGTTTTGATGATAGAGCAAAAAAAATTACAAAGGCATTTGTAAAGTTACTTAACAAAGCCGAGGTTTCTTTCGCTGTTTTAGGTACTGAAGAAAGCTGTACGGGTGACCCTGCTAAAAGAGCCGGAAATGAGTTTTTGTTTCAAATGCAAGCAATGACAAATATTGAGGTACTTAATGCTTACGAAATTAAAAAAATAGTAACGGCGTGTCCGCATTGTTTTAATACTTTAAAAAACGAATATCCAGAATTAGGAGGGAATTATGAAGTTGTGCATCATACTCAATTTTTAAAATCACTTTTAGACGAAGGGCGTTTAAGTATCGAAGGCGGACAATATAAAGGTAAAAAAATAACCTTTCACGACCCATGTTATTTAGGAAGAGCCAATAAAGTTTATGAAGCACCTAGAGAATTAATTTCTAAACTTGAAGTAGAATTAGTAGAAATGAAACGCTCTAAAGCGAATGGTTTATGTTGTGGTGCTGGTGGAGCTCAAATGTTTAAAGATGCCGAAAAAGGCAATAAAGAAATTAACATTGAGCGTACCGAAGATGCATTAGAGCAAAAACCAGACTTTATTGCAACGGGTTGCCCGTTTTGTAACACCATGATGACCGACGGTGTAAAAGTTAAAGAACAAGACAGCCATGTAAAAGTTATGGATGTAGCCGAGTTAATTGCAAACGCACAAGATTTATAATTATGTATGTACCTTTTGAAGATTTACCAGGACATTCGCGTATTTGGATATACCAAAGCAATAGAAAATTATCCGAAGCAGAAGAACAAAAAATAGATGCAGATTGTAAAACTTTTATAGAAAGCTGGGCTGCACATGGAACAGGACTTACCGCTTCTTATACATTAAAATACAGTCGATTTATAATTTTTGCCGTAGATCAAGATGCTCAAATAGCAACAGGTTGCTCCATAGATTCGTCTGTGGCGTTTATACAAAGTCTAGAAAAAGAATACAACATAGATTTGTTAGATAAAATGAATGTAACCTTTAAAAACGGTGAGTTTATTGCACACAAAACCTTAGTTGATTTTAAAAAAATGGCTAAAAATAAGTCGGTTTCTCCAAATACTATTGTTTTTAATAATTTAGTAAATACAGTAGAAGAGTGGCAAGATTTTTGGGAAGTACCAGCTAGTGAAAGTTGGCACAGCCGCTTTTTTTAATTTTAAAAATAAATTAAAATCATCAACCTTTACTGCTGATGATTTTTTTTTCATATACCTTTTCAATTATGTTAAAAAAAACACTTTTCTTTTTATTTATTTCGGTTGTAGTTTTTTCTCAAAATAAAAAACAGCAATGGGTAGATTCTACTTATGCTGCCATGACAGTTGACGAAAAAATAGGGCAATTGTTTATGGTTGCTACTTATACAAATAAATCGGAAAGTCATTTGAACGAAATTGAAAAATTGGTTACCGATTATAAAATTGGTGGACTTATCTTTTTTCAAGGTGGTCCTTTAGCACAAGTAAAAGCAACCAACAGACTACAGAGTAAAGCTAAATTACCGCTTTTTGTAGGTATAGACGCAGAATGGGGTTTGGCTATGCGTTTAGATTCTACTCCTAAATACCCTTGGAACATGACTTTAGGTGCTATAAGAGATTTAAAATTAATAGAAAAAACGGGTTTTCAAATTGCAGAACAAGCCAAACGAATGGGTATTCATTTTACTTTTGGACCTGTGGTGGACATAAATACCAATCCCAATAACCCAATTATTGGCACACGTTCTTACGGCGAAGACAAATACAACGTAGCACAAAAAGGAGTTGCATTTATAAAAGGATTGCAAGGAAACGGCATTTTTGCTAATGCAAAACACTTTCCGGGTCATGGTGATACCGCTTCAGATTCGCATAAAAGTTTGCCAACCATCACATTTTCTAAAGAGCGTATAGAAGAAATAGAGTTATATCCGTATAGAGAATTAATTAAAAACGGATTGGCAAGTGTAATGGTGGCTCATTTAGATGTACCCAGTTTAGAATCAAAAAAAGGGTATCCTTCGTCAATTTCTAAATCCATTGTAACCGATTTGTTAATTGACCAAATGGGTTTTGAAGGTTTAATTTTTACAGATGCTTTAAATATGAAAGGAGCAAGTAATTTTAAATCGCCAGGCGATATAGATTTAGCCGCTTTTTTAGCAGGAAACGATATTTTATTGTTTTCCGAAAATGTGCCTTTAGCAAGTAAAAAAATTAAAAAAGCATTTCAAAAGAAAACAATTACAGAAGAGCGTTTGGCTCATTCGGTAAAAAAAATATTAGCATATAAGTATAGTGCAGGTTTACATACTTTTAAACCCATTTCTACCGATAATTTAAACTTAGATATATATACAGATAACTACAAAAAACACATAGCCGATTTGTATAAAAATGCCATTACAACACTAAAAAACGAAAATGATATAATACCTATAACTTATAATGAAAATCAACATATTGCCTATATAAAATTAGGCGACTCAGACCATGATGCTTTTTTTGGTTGTATAGATGATTATGCAAAAAAAGTGACTTATTTTGATGAAAGTTCTATAAGCGATTTCAAATTACAAAAGGATACTTTTACCAAAGTAATAATTGGGTATCATAAAATTGATAATGCATGGAAAAACCATGATTTTAGTAATAGTCAATTAAATTTAATAAAAGAAATAGCAGCAGAAAAGGAAACCATTTTAACCTTGTTTACTAAACCTTATTCCTTATTAAACTCTGCTACTTATTTAGGAAATGTAAAAGCTATTGTCTTGGCTTATCAGAACAATAACGAAGCACAAACAGCCGCTGCCGAAGTGCTTTTTGGTGCAATTTCGTCTAAAGGGCATTTGCCAGTATCTATTGAAGGTATTGCCGATGTAAATTTTGGAATTGCCACTTATGCTAAAAATACACTTGGTTTCGGAACTCCTTTAGAAGTTGGAATGAACGAAAGTGTTTTAGCCGAAATTGATCCTATTATTGAGGAAGCAATTAGAAAACAATACACACCAGGAGCTCAAATTTTAGTAGCTAAAAGCGGAAAAATTGTTTTTCAAAAATCATATGGTTACCATACATTTAATAATAATAGAAAAGTAGAAAATACAGATCTTTATGATGTAGCTTCATTAACTAAAATATTAGGAACATTACCCGTTTTAATGCAGTTATACGACGAAGGAAAATTTACGTTAGACACTAAGCTTAAAACCCTTTTACCTCAATTTGCAAATACAGATAAAGCCAATTTAAAAGTAATTGATATATTATCGCACCAAGCACGTTTATACCCTTGGATTCCTTTTTACAAAACCACTTTAGATGCTTTTGGAAAACCAGACGCTAAGTTTTACAGATCGGCTTATTCAGAAGAATTTCCAACACAAGTAGCAGATAATTTATTTTTAGTAAAAGATTACGAAAAAGTAATGTTGCAAGAAATTGGAGAAAGTGAATTATTAAGTTCTAAAAAATACAAATACAGCGATTTGGCTTTTTTCTTAATGAAAGCATATATTGAAAAAGAAACGGGCAAAACATTAGATGAATTAGCTTATACTCATTTTTATAAAAAAATGGGAGCCACTCGTATTACTTATAATCCTTTACAAAAATTTAGCGCAAACGAAATTCCTCCCACAGAAGAAGATAATTATTTTAGACACCAAAAAATACATGGCTTTGTTCATGACATGGGAGCTGCAATGCAAGGTGGAGTTGGCGGCCATGCGGGTTTATTTGCTAATGCAGAAGATGTAGCCAAAATAATGCAATTGTATTTACAGAAAGGTAAATATGGTGACCAAACCTATTTCTCAGAAAAAACATTTAACGAATTTAACACTTGCTATTTTTGTCCAAAGGACAACAGAAGAGGCGTTGGATTCGATAAACCTCAGTTGGGTGAATCAGGTCCCACATGCGGTTGCGTACCAATGACAAGCTTCGGGCACACTGGTTTTACAGGTACTATGGCATGGGCAGATCCTGAAAACGAATTGATATATATATTTCTCTCTAATAGAACATATCCCCACGCCACTACAAACGATTTGTCTAGAGCCAATATTAGAGAAGATATACAAGCAGTAATTTATAAAAGTTTGCAATAAATGACGGTAGAAGAGTATATTAACAACCAACCCGAAGAAAGGAAAGAGGCTTTAGTAAAATTGCAGAAGTGTATTCTTTCTAATTTAACTAAAGGTTTTGTAGAAACCATTGGGTATAATATGCCATCTTACGTTGTGCCGCATTCTTTATATCCTAAAGGATACCATTGCGACACCAAATTACCTTTACCTTTTATGAGTTTTGCTTCTCAAAAAAACAGCATTAACTTTTACCACATGGGTATTTATGCAGACAAAGAATTATACAATTGGTTTGTTTCTGAATATCCAAAATACAGCAAATTAAAACTAGATATGGGTAAAAGCTGTATTCGATTTAAAAAAATAGAACAGATTCCGTTTGAACTAATTGCAGAATTAGTAAATAAAATGACAGTTGACCAGTGGATTAACTTATACGAACAAAACTTTTTAAAATAATGAAAATTGCAATAGTATGTTATCCAACATTTGGAGGTAGTGGAGTAGTAGCGACCGAGTTAGGACTTCAATTAGCCAATAAAGGACACGAAATTCATTTTATAACGTACAGTCAGCCTGTTCGTTTGGCTTTGCTTAATGCCAATGTACATTATCATGAAGTAAATGTGCCAGAATATCCACTATTTCATTATCAGCCTTATGAGTTGGCTTTATCTAGTAAATTAGTAGATATGGTTAAACTGCATAAAATTGATATTTTGCATGTACATTACGCTATACCGCATGCGTATGCTGGTTATATGGCAAAAAAAATGTTAGCAGACGAAGGTATTCATATTCCCATGGTAACCACATTGCACGGAACAGATATAACATTAGTAGGGAATCACCCTTTTTATAAACCAGCGGTTAGTTTTAGCATCAATAAATCAGATGTAGTTACAAGTGTTTCGCAAAGTTTAAAAGACGATACGTATCGTTTATTTGATATTACAAATAAAATAGAGGTAATTCCTAATTTTATAGATTTTTCTAAAGAAAAAGAAGAGATACCATGCCATAGAGCCGTTATGGCAAATGAAAATGAGCGAATTGTAACTCATATTTCTAATTTTAGACCTGTAAAACGTATTGAAGATGTAGTAAAGGTTTTTTATGAATTACAAAAAACAATTCCAGCTAAATTAATGATGGTAGGTGATGGTCCCGAAAAAATAAAAGCAGAAAATCTTGTAAAAGACTTAGGTATTGAAAGTAAAGTTATCTTTTTTGGAAACAGTAACGAGATCAATAAAATTTTATGTTTTTCAGATTTGTTTTTACTTCCTTCGGAAACCGAAAGTTTTGGATTGGCCGCTTTAGAAGCTATGGCATGTGGAGTTCCAGTTATTTCGAGTAATTCGGGAGGATTATCTGAGGTAAATATACAAGGAGTTTCGGGCTATTTAAGTGATGTGGGAAACATAGAAGAAATGGCAAATAACGCTATTAAAATTCTAGAAAATAAAAACGAGCTAAACCAGTTTAAGCAAAATGCACTGGAAGTAGCTCGTAAATTTGATATTAAAGCAATTGTACCGCTTTATGAAGAAGTATATTTTAAAGCTTTATCTAATTAACAGAATAATCAACTAAAGTTTCGTTTTGCGTAAAGTTTATTGTAGCTGGGAAACCAGCTGGAAGCACAGATACAGCCAATGGATTTACGCTCGCATTAAAACTCATGGCGCTATAAACCATACCTATATCGTTTGCATAATATTGTGTGCTTTCTATGGCGTTGGGTTGATTTATAATACTTATTGGAAGTGAACCCAATGGAGTTGTTATATTTAAATCGACAACTATTTTGTGTGATCGAACATTTTGGTAAACAGTTCCATTTGGACTTGTATAGTTAGCAATATTTTCACCAGCTATAGACTTTAAAGTATAAGTTATGTTTAAAGATAAACCAGAAACGGTTTGATTTTGAGAACCTATAATTTCATCTACAGTAATACCTGTAGAAGCACCACTATCAAATATTACAAAATCAGACAAATTAAAACTTAAATTAATAGGCAATTGTAATCCACTACCAACACCTAAAGTTCCATTTAATCGGTATTGATTATTTGAAACTCGTATTCCATTATTGTTTAATGTACCCGTATAAAAACCACTTGCAATTCCCATATCGTTTACATTGTATTTTTTATATGTAAAACCGTTTGCTTGTATTTCGCCGTTTATATAAAGTGAATCACTAACTAATGGTAAGTCATTTGTTTGAACGCTGTATTTCCAATAATTACCATTTGCTTGTGGAAAGTTAATAGTATTAGAACCTGGATCATTTCCTGAATTATTTTCATTTGAACAGCTAAATAGTGAAACAACACAAATCAATAAGAATATTTTTTTCATTTTCTTTAAATTTTAAGCAATTTAAAAATTAAATTTCAATAAATAAAAAATAATCTGTGTAAATCATTTTTTAACTTTTTAACTTTTTATCTTTGTGATATATACATTTAACTATGAGTGCAAATACATTTGGAAATTATATAAAACTAACCACTTTTGGCGAATCGCATGGTGAAGCTATAGGCGGTATTATAGATGGTATGCCATCAAATGTTAGTTTAGATTTTGAATTTATTCAAAACGAATTAAACAAGCGAAAACCAGGACAATCAAATCTGGTTACACAGCGTAAAGAAGCAGATGAGGTAAAAATTTTATCGGGAATTTTAGATGGCAAAACAACCGGAACTCCAATTGGTTTCATTATAGAAAATACAAATGTAAAGTCCAAAGATTATTCGGAAATTAAAGATAATTTTAGACCCAGTCATGCCGATTTTACATATCAAAAGAAATACGGAATACGAGATTACAAAGGTGGCGGAAGAAGTTCTGCTCGCGAAACCGCTTGTAGAGTAGTGGCAGGAGCCATTGTAAAACATATTATACCTGATATTGAGATTTCTTCTTATGTTTCTTCTATTGGAAAAATAACATTACACAAACATTATTCTATATTAGACTTAACACAAATTGAGAATAGCTTGGTGCGTTGTCCAGATGTGGGTATTAGTGATAAAATGATAGCTTATTTAAAAGAAATAAAAAAGCAAGGCGATACTGTTGGTGGAATTGTTACTGGTGTAATTAAAAATATGCCAATAGGATTAGGAGCACCTATTTTTCAAAAATTGCATGCGCAATTAGGCACTGCTATGTTGTCTATAAATGCTGTAAAAGGCTTTGAGTTTGGAAGTGGTTTTAATGGATCTGGTATGTTGGGAAGTCAACATAACGATTTATTTAATGAAGACGGAACAACAAAAACAAACTTTTCTGGTGGCATACAAGGCGGTATTTCTAACGGAATGGATATTTATTTTAAAGTAGCCTTTAAACCTGTAGCAACCTTGCTTCAATCACAAGAACATTTGTCGGTAAATGTTGAGCTAAAAACCATACAAGGAAAAGGCAGGCATGATACATGCGTAGTTCCCAGAGCAGTACCCATTGTAAATGCTATGGCTGCACTTGTAATTGCTGATTTTTTTCAACAACAAAAATTAACATAAAAAAAAAGTATAAGTATTTTTTTTTTGTATATTTGTTTTATAAATTTAAAAACTTAATTATGAAAAAACTATTACTTTCTTTACTTGTGTTTGGTGTAACATCTGCCTCAGCTCAAGTTTTAATGACTGAAAATTTTGAATCACAAGCAGTTGGAAATTTAACTACTCTGTTTGATGGTTCTGCACCTACTCCAGAAGGTTATTTTTTGTCTAGCTCAAATGGAACTGCTCCAACTACAACTACAAATGCTGGTTTAGCAAATGCACAAATTGTAGATGTAGCTGGAACAAACTTAAAAACACTTAAATTAACTGGTCCAAATGGAGATAAAGGCGGAAGTTTTGTATGGAAAGATGGTTTTCCTGCATTATGGTCTGGAAGAACTGCTGGATATGATATTTTAACTGTTACTTTTAAATTGTATACAGGTGCAACTACTTCTAGTAAAAATAGATTTGGAATAAGTATTTATAATAGTGATTTTACTAAAGTATTAGTTGGTGCTTCTTTTAATGCATCTACTAAAGTTTTAGGTATGACTGCTTATTCAACTCCAGGTACAAATCCTGTTGGAAACTATACTTATAACTTATTAGCTTCTCCAGGTTTAGTTTTAGCAAGCGATTCGTGGGTAGAAATTACAATGACATTTAACAAAACAACAGGTAGAGCAACAATCTCTGCTCCAGGTTTATCAGGAAATGTTTATGTTGATGGATCTGCTACTGGTTCAGACCCTGCAGAAGTAGACTTTACTGCTGTAAGTGGTTCAACAACTTCTGGTGGTGCAAATACAGCTGAATTTGCAGTTAATTTTGACGATTTAACAGTAGCTGCTATAAACGAAGCTTTAAGTGCTTCTACAGTAGCTATTCAAGAATCTTTAGTTTCTGTATATCCTAACCCTGCAACTGATGTTTTAAATATTAACGCAGGTAATTTAGAACTTGTTACTGTAAGTGTATTAGATTTAAACGGTAGAGTTATACTTTCTCAAAAAGCAGCTTCTACATTAAATATTTCAACTCTTGCTCCAGGTGCTTATTTAATATCTGTTGAAACTACAAACGGTACTTCTACAGAAAAGTTTATTAAAAAATAATATCTTTAGTTATTATGAAACGCTCCTTTTAGGAGCGTTTTTTTTTGTAAAAATATTCGTTTAACTTCTATGTTAAATGGATTTTTGTATATTTGTTTGTATATGAAAAAAGCTATTGTTTTCTTTTTTTTAGTTGCTTTAGTAGCACCAACAATCATTACATCAGTTTTAATTGAAAATGATACTAATTCTGAGATTTTAATTGATGAAGAATCATCTATCGACTCAATTGACGATTTGATAATTTATAAATATTTTTTAAAAATTAATTTCGATATTGTAGATAATTCATCCAGTGTGTTTACTGCTTTTTTAAGTCAAATTTACAATTCAAAAACATTAAATATAATAATTCCACCTCCTAAATATCTTTGAATTTTGTCTTAATTTTAAGCTTCGACTTAAATAATTTTATAATCATAAATTTAAAAATAATGTTTAAATATTTAAAAAACGATATTCCCGCGAGTATTGTAGTTTTTTTTGTTGCTTTACCTTTATGCTTAGGCATTGCATTAGCAAGTGATGCACCTCCCTTGTCGGGTTTAATATCTGGAATAATTGGTGGTATAGTGGTTGGGATTATTAGTAAATCTAAAATAGGTGTAAGTGGTCCAGCTGCTGGTTTAGCGGCTATTGTAGCTTCAGCAATAGGTACACTTGGTAGTTTCGAACTTTTTTTATCTGCAGTGGTTTTGGCAGGTATAATTCAAATAGTATTTGGAATTATAAAAATGGGAGTTATCGGTTATTTTTTTCCAAACAGTGTAATTAAAGGAATGTTATCTGGTATAGGTATTATTATAATTCTAAAACAAATACCTCATTTTTTTGGATATGATATTGAACCCGAAGGAGCTGATGCTTTCATTGAAAAATCGGGTGAAAATACATTTTCAGCACTTTTGCATATATTTGATAATATTACGTTAGGCTCAATGATTATTGGTGTTGTCGGTTTGATTATAATTTTATTTTGGGATTCTGTTTTATCAAAAAAACACAATTTTTTTAAAATAATACAAGGCTCCTTAGTTGCTGTTTTTGTTGGTACAGTTTTGCAAATTCTTTTTAGTACTAACGAAAGTTTGCTTATTGCAGGTAAGCATTTAGTTCAAGTTCCTGTTCCAAACTCAATTGAAGAGTATTCAAATTTATTAAGTTTTCCGGACTTTAGTCAAATTTTTTCTAATGATGTTTTAGTAATTGCATTTACAATTGCTTTGGTAGCAAGTTTAGAAACTTTATTAAGTGTAGAAGCAACAGATAAAATAGATCCAGACAAAAACATAACCCCTACTAATAGAGAGCTTTTTGCCCAAGGATTTGGTAATATTGCCTCTGGCTTATTAGGCGGATTGCCAATAACACAAGTAATAGTAAGAAGTTCTGCAAATATTCAATCTAAAGCAAAAACAAAAAATTCTACAATTTTTCACGGAATTTTGCTACTAGTTTCAGTATTAACTATTCCTATGATATTAAATCATATACCAAAATCAGTTCTTGCTGCCATATTAATATTAGTAGGATATAAATTAGCCAAACCAACTCTTTTTAAAAAAATGTTTTCATTAGGATGGACTCAATTTGTTCCATTTATTGTTACTATTGTTTTAATAGTATTTAAAGATTTATTATGGGGTATCTTTTCGGGTCTTGCTGTTGGTGTTTTTGTGATTTTATATAAAAGCTATAAAAATTCTATTTTTTTACATAAAGAAAATGAAACTAATATTGTTAAAATGACTTTTGCAGAAGAACTAACTTTTTTAAATAAAGCTTCAGTTCAAAAAGAATTGTTTAATTTAAAAGAAAATTCGGTTTTAGAACTAGATATTCGAAAAACTAGGTATTTAGATCATGATGTAATTGAAATATTAGAAGATTTTGTAGTTCAGGCTAAAAATAAAAATATTACAGTGCATTTAAAATCTGAAAGAGGATTTGTAGTTAACCCAGAGAGTTATATCGAATTTTTTAAACTAAAGAAACAATAATATACTATGAGCGATTTTTATAAAAAAATATTAGACAATAATAAAAAATGGGTTGAAGATAAATTAAAGATAAATCCAGAATTCTTTAACGATTTAGCCGAAGGTCAACAACCTCCTTTATTGTGGATTGGTTGTTCTGATAGTAGGGTGCCAGCAAACGAAATAATTGGCGCAGAGGCAGGCGAGGTTTTTGTTCATCGTAATATTGCGAACATGGTTATTCATACAGATATGAACATGCTTAGTGTTTTAGATTATGCCGTAAATGCATTAAAAGTTAAGCACATTATTGTTTGTGGTCACTATGGTTGTGGTGGGGTAAAAGCCGCTATGGGAAACAATTCTATTGGAGTTATTGATAATTGGGTGCGTCATATAAAAGATGTCTATCGTTTTCATCAGAATTATTTAGATTCTGTAATAGACGAAAAAGAACGATTTAATAAATTTGTGGAACTTAATGTTAAAGAGCAAGTATTTGACTTGGCGAAAACTTCAATTGTGCAATCGGCTTGGCGAAAAGGGCAGGAGTTAAGTATTCACGGTTGGGTATATGGTTTAAATTCGGGTTATGTTACGGATTTAGGTGTTAACTTTAGCTCAGACGATGATTTAGATGGAGTATATCAACTTAATTTTTAATCTTCTAAATTCTCATTAAAAGCACTTGGAAGTAATTTCGGAATATATTTAATTAATATAGGTAACAATAAACTACCGCCAGGAAGTAAAAAAATAGCTAAAGAAGGTACTGATTTACAAATATCTAAAAGCTGTTTTTTTACTTTTTTCTTTTCTTCTTTATTTAAATCTTTAGTAGTTGACTTTGCCAATAAAAGCATTAATTCTTTGCTTTGTTTTATCTCTTTTGTTAATCGTTTTCCGTTACGTTTAATTAGTTTAGAAACGGTTTTATTGCTGTTTTCGTAAAATTGAATAAGTGGATTAGAGTAATTGAAAATAGACAACTCCGATTTGTTTTCTTGAATAAAATCGTTCACATTTCCCGAATTTATGTTGTAAAATGATGCAGGTAAATTTAAAATTGTTTTTACATCTTCTAAAAAATATTTTTCTCTATCTCCTAAAGTTGCATCTTCTTTCCAAAGTGCCATTAAAATTAAATCGTAAAAATAATAACGCTCAATATCGTTTTCAAAAAAGCTAAAGTCTAATGTTTCTAGAGTAAATTCACTTTTTTTATTAAATTTTGAATACCGTAACGATGACTCTATCATTTTTAGTAAAACTACTTCGTAGTCTTTAATGTTTTCTTTATTTTTTACACTTAGCATTACCAATGCCATACAATTGTATTCTAGCTTTTTAAGATATTCTATAGAAATTTCACCTTTGCATAGGTATGTGTAAAAACCTAAAATATCTATAAATAAAAGAGCGTTATTAAATAAAAAAGTATATGTTTTATTAAAAAAATTTGAATTTATTTGAACACGGGAATTAATTATTTCTTCAAGTTGATTACTTGCAGAACCTTTTATGTTTAAAAAATCTAAAGACCATTTATTTTGTTTGGTAATTAGTTTATAATAGGCTATTGCTTCTGTTACAAAAGCATCTTTGCTATTGCTTTTCTTTACAAGCTTAAACGTTACATATAAGGTGTTTAAAAAGGCTATTTTACTAACTTCATCTTCAGACAAACCAACTTTATCGAATACCAAATCGGTAGCGATTGTTTTAGGGTGACCGTATAAAAATCCTGTTTTACGTATAGCAATATATAGTCCAAGTGTGTCTTTTGGACTGTAAAATGAGCCCGAAAAATCTTTAAAAAACTTTTCTATCCAGCCATTAGCCGATGGATTTATCATACAAAGTGAAATAGACATCAAAATTAGAAAAAAATGACCAAGAACTCTATTGAATTGAACATTTTTTATATCTTGGCTAAAAAATAGATTATTTATGAATTACGCTATTATTATTACCATTTGTGTTCTTTTGCTACTGGCGTATGCTTTTACAGTTACGTCAACAAAAACCAAAATACCATCGGTAATATTGCTTATTTTACTGGGTTTTGTGGTAAAACAAGCAACAGATGTATTTCATATAAAAATACCAGATTTAAATCCTTTTTTATCCTTTTTTGGTACAATTGGTTTGGTTTTAATTGTATTAGAAGGCTCTTTAGAATTGCAATTTAACAAACGTAAATTACCTTTTATTGGTAAAACCTTGGTAACGGCAATTGTTCCATTGTTTATTACTGCTTTTGCAGTAGGTCATTTTTTTTATTATTTTTTAGATGCTGATTATAAGCAAGGATTAATAAATGCAATTCCGCTTTGTATTATAAGTAGTGCCATTGCAATTTCTAGTGTTGGTAATTTAAATTTGTTTAATAAAGAATTTGCAATTTACGAAAGCAGCTTGTCTGACATTATTGGCGTTTTGTTTTTTAACTTTTTAGTAATGAACGAAGTAATCGATTTACAGTCGATTGGTAATTTTGGATTGCAAATATTAATTATGTTAATTATTTCCTTTATTGCAACTGCTTTTTTAGCATTTTTATTAAGTAGAATTGATCATCATGTAAAATTTGCACCAATTGTTTTACTTATAATACTAATATTTGCGGTTTCGGAAATTTACCATTTGCCAGCTTTAATTTTTATTATGGTATTTGGTCTTATAATGGGTAATTTTGATGAGTTAGAACGTTTTAAATGGATACAGAAGCTAAGACCAAGAATGCTAGAAAAAGAAGTACATAAGTTTAAAGAACTTACTATAGAAGCTGCTTTTTTAGTTCGTTCACTATTCTTTTTATTATTTGGTTTTTTAATGAAAACCGAAGATATTTTAAATCCACATACTTTTGAGTTGGCAGTTGGAATTGTTGTCCTTATTTTTATAGTAAGAGCCATACAATTAAAAGTGTATAAAGTTAAATGGATGCCACTTTTATTTATTGCTCCCAGAGGTTTAATTACTATTTTATTGTTTTTAATTATACCCGAAAACATTAAAATTCCTTATGTGAACAAAGCTTTAATTATACAGGTAATTGTGTTAACTGCTTTT
>CBFIIG010000033.1:0-14901 GCA_965662615.1 Flavobacterium sp. | reverse complement strand
CCTATTCTTATACCATCTTTTTCTTTAATGGTATAGGGTTTAACAGATTCGTTTAATATTGTATTTGTAAAGTTGTAATTTGCCGATACAAACTCAAATTTAGCATGTGG
The DNA here is from genome assembly GCA_965662615.1 of Flavobacterium sp. GTDB lineage: Bacteria > Bacteroidota > Bacteroidia > Flavobacteriales > Flavobacteriaceae > Flavobacterium. The sequence continues at coordinate 14,791 of CBFIIG010000033.1, read as the reverse complement.
TAATTGTGCATAAAGGCCGTCAATTCCATTATCGAAATCATGATTACCTAAAGTAGCTACATCGTAACCCATCATGCTCATTAATTTAAATTCTAACTCGCCTCCATAATAATTAAAATAAGGTGTTCCTTGAAATATATCTCCAGCATCTAGTAACAATACATTAGTCTCTTCGCTTCTTATTTTTGAAACTACTGCTGCTCTTTTAGCTACACCACCGCCATTTGGGTTTCTTGGGTGTGATGCTTCAAAAGCATCAATGTGACTATGTACGTCGTTGGTGTGTAAAATAGTTATTTTTTTTACATCACTTTTTTCAAAAAAATCACTTCCAAAACCAGTAATAGAGGTTAGCGTAGAAGTAGCTGCTGTTTTTAGTATAAAATCTCTTCTTTTCATAATATTATAGTACTATAACTCTTGGCGTTTTTATTACAGGTAAAGTGTCTACTTTTTTAAAGTAATCGATAAGTAAATTACGAATTTTATATTCGGTATCGTATTTTTCGTTACTGTTTTTAAAAAAATCCATATTGTCACCTCCGTTAGCTAAATAATCGGTTGTGGCTACATAATATGTTTTGTTTTCTTCTACAGTATTACCATTTATTAAAACAGAATCTACTAAATTGTTTTTTAAATTAATTAAAATCCCTGCCATTGGGTGTGGTTTTTGTTCTTTTAAAATATAGTTTGCAAGTTCTATAACGTTTTTTCCACTAATTGCTACAACTATTAGTTTGTTTTCAAAGGGCATTACTTCAAAAGCAGTTCGAGTAGTTACTTCTCCTTTTGCTATTAAAGAGCGAATTCCACCATGATTTAAAAGGCAAAAATCGATTTTTTTATTTTCTTTTTTTTCAAATACTGGACTTCCAAGCTCTAAAGTTGATTCTGCTAAAAGATTTCCGATGGTAGTTTCCCATTTTCCGTTTTTTTTATCGAAGGTTTCGGTAGCTATGCATAAAGTTGTATTTAAATCGGAATCTATATGGTTTTTATATGGAGCAATATATTGAATTATACTATTTTCAACTTCTATATTTTCAACTATATTTGGTTGAATTGCAATTTTTGAAGCTTCAATTTTATAATTAATTTCACGCTTGGCAGTACAATTGAAATTTAGGCTAATTGTTAATAAAATACCAAAAAATAATAGTATTCTTTTTTTCTTTTTTACATTTACCATCTTAAACAAAATTTATACTGCAAGGTTAGTCAAAAATATATGATTTCTAAAATTCTAAAGTTATTTTTTATTAAAAAGGAAGTTAAAAAATCTGCAATGCAAAATTTAACAACTCCAAGTTTTAAAACTGTACAAAGTATAGGTATTTTGTTAGATGGTGATTGCATTATAAAAAAGGAAGAGATAACTAATGGATTGAGTAAGTTAGGTTTTAACTTATCCAATGTTGAATTTTTAATTCATCAAAATAAGATAAGTAAAGACGAAATAAACCAGTTTGTTTTTAATATTAATGATGTTAATTTAAATGGTGTTTTTATTAAAAATGAAATTAACGAATTTGTAAATAAAGCTTTTGATGTTTTAATTAATTATTTCGACGATGATATCACTATTTTGCATTGGGCTGCCTTGACGTCTAAAGCGGATTTTAAGGTTGGTTTTAGTATGTATAATGTAAATTATAATCATTTGTCAATTTCGGTAGAAAAAGAAAACTATATGTCTTTTTTAAATGAGTTAGATAGGTATTTAAAAATATTAAATAAAAAATAATGAAAGAGTTTATTGGTACAGGAGTAGCATTGGTAACTCCGTTTAAAAAGGATTTTTCGGTAGATGTTGAAGCGTTAAGACGAATAGTTGATTTTAACATAAATGGTGGTGTAGAATATTTAGTTGTTTTAGGTACAACAGCAGAATCTGCAACCTTAACAGCTAATGAAAAAGAGTTGGTTATTAAAACTATAATTGAAGTTAATAACAACCGTGTTCCTTTAGTTTTGGGAGTTGGAGGTAATAATACTATGGCTATTACTGAAGAGCTAAAGAGTAGAGACTTTTCTGGTTTTTCTGCTATTTTGTCTGTTTCTCCTTATTATAATAAACCTACTCAAGAAGGAATTTATCAGCATTTTAAAGCTATTTCTCAAGCATCACCATTACCTATAATATTATATAATGTTCCAGGTAGAACTTCTAGCAATATGTTGCCTGTTACGGTTGTGCGTTTAGCAAATGATTTTAAAAATATTATTGGAATTAAAGAAGCAGCGGGTGATTTAGTTCAAGCTATGAAATTAATTCAGAACACTCCAGATGATTTTTTGGTGATTTCTGGAGATGATCTGATTACATTACCTATGGTTTTGGCTGGTGGAGCAGGAGTTATTTCTGTAATTGGTGAAGGTTTTCCTGTTGCTTTTTCAGAAATGGTTCGCTTAGGTTTAAATAAAAAAGTAGATTTAGCTTATGCTATTCATTATAAACTAGCCGATGCTATTGATATGATTTTTGAGCAAGGAAATCCTGCAGGAATTAAAGAAGTCTTTAAATCATTAGGTTTAGCAGAAAATACGGTGCGTTTACCATTAGTAAATGTAAATGAAGATTTAGCAAATCGATTACATGGTTTTACCAAAAATTTCGAGTAAAAAAAGATTTTTATACTCCATAAATATTGTCTAATTTTGCATTTGCTTTATTAGGCAGTATAATATTACAATTGTCTAATATAAAACAGAATAAATGAATAAATTATTAACACTACTTCTTTTATTGGTTTCTTTGGTGAGTTGCAACTCATTTCAAAAAGCTTTAAAAAGTAATGATATAGCCGAGAAAAATAATGTAGCTAACGAACTTTTCGAAAAAGGAAAGTATTCTAAAGCAATACGTCTATACGACCAAATAACTCCGTCTTATAGAGGGAAACCTCAAGGAGAACGTTTGTTTTATATGAATGCCAAAGCTTTATACGAATTGGGAAAAAAATCGGATGCGTATTATGTTTCGGCTGCATATCAATTGGGGCGATTCGCAGCGGATTATCCTGCTAGTGAAAAAAGAGAAGAAGCGTTGTTTTTAGAAGCAGAATCATATTATAAATTATCGCCAACGTATAGCTTAGATCAAGACGATTCGGATATTGCTTTGTCTAAATTACAGCGTTTTATTGATGTTTTTCCTGAATCAAGTTATGTAGAGAAAGCTAATAATTACGTTAAAGAGCTTTCTGAAAAAATTGATTATAAGGCTTTTGAAATTGCAAAGCAATATTATCAAATAGGTAATTTTAAATCGGCAATTAAGGTAATGGATAATTTTATATTAGATCATCCCGGAACAAAATTCAAGGAAGAAGCCTTATATTACAAATTTTTAGCAGCACATGATTTAGCAATGAATAGTGTTGAAAATAAAAAGCAAGATCGTTTAGATGTCGCTAAAAAAGCATATTTAACGTTAATTAAATTTAACGAAAGTTCAGAATTTAAGGAACAAGCCGATAAAAAGTTTGTTGATATAAATAATAATTTACAAAAATACTCTAATTAATATACCATGGATTTAAAAAAAACAACCGCTCCAGTAAATACGGTAACGTATAATAAAAGCAAAATAGAAGAACCAACAGGTAACATCTACGAGGCAATTACAATTATGGCAAGACGTGCCAACCAAATTAATGGTGAAATTAAAAAAGAGTTAATTGAAAAATTAGAAGAGTTTGCTACTTATAATGACAGTTTAGAAGAGGTTTTCGAAAATAAAGAGCAAATAGAAGTTTCTAAATATTACGAAAAATTGCCAAAGCCACACGCTTTAGCTGTACAGGAGTGGATGGAAGAAAAAATCTACTACAGAGGTACAAACGAATAAATTGTATGAACATATTAAGAGGTAAAAAAATAGTTTTAGGTATATCTGGCGGTATCGCTGCATATAAAACTACTTTTTTAGTTCGACTACTTATAAAAGCAGGTGCCGAGGTTCAAGTAATCATGTCACCTGCTTCTAAGGATTTTGTAAGTCCGTTAACTCTTTCTACTTTATCACAAAAACCTGTTTTTGATTCTTTTGTAAAAGATGAAAATGGAACTACTTCATGGAACAATCATGTAGATTTTGGCCTTTGGGCAGATCTTGTTATTATTGCTCCAGCAACTGCAAATACCTTGTCTAAAATGACAAATGGTACTTGCGACAACTTACTTTTAGCTACTTACTTATCGGCAAAATGTCCAGTTTATATTGCTCCAGCAATGGATTTAGATATGTATAAACACGGCAGTACTAAACAAAACTTAACACTATTAGAAAGTTTTGGAAATAAAATTATTCCTGCCGAAAGTGGAGAGTTAGCGAGTGGTTTAATTGGTGAAGGCCGTATGGCAGAGCCTGAAAATATTATTGACTTTATTATTGCTGATTTAGAAAAGGATTTACCTTTAAAAAATAAAACTATTTTAGTAACAGCAGGTCCTACATATGAAAAGATTGACCCGGTACGCTTTATAGGTAATCATTCTTCGGGTTTAATGGGTTTCGAAATTGCTAAAACACTTTTAAGTAAAGGAGCAAAGGTTATTTTAATTTCGGGACCTACTAATTATACAATATGTCATAATAATTGCCATTTAATAAAGGTTATAACTGCTCAGGAGATGTTTAATGCTGTGTTCGAAAATTATTCAACTTGTGATGTAGCTATTGCAGCTGCTGCAGTTGCAGATTATCGTCCAAAAAATCCGACTTCAGATAAAATAAAAAAGAAAGATCTTACGTTTACTATAGAGTTAGAAAAAACCCAAGATATTTTATTTGAAATGGGTAAACAAAAAGATAAACAATTTTTAATTGGTTTTGCTTTAGAAACAAATAACGAATTAGAAAATGCTAAAGGTAAATTAGAGCGTAAGAAATTAGATTTAATTGTACTAAATTCGTTAAATGATGAGGGTGCAGGATTTGGATTTAAAACAAATAAAGTTACCTTTATAAATAAAAACTCTTTAATAGAAGAAAAAGAGTTGAAGTCCAAAACAGAAGTAGCTTCGGACATTGTAAATAAAATAATTAATTGGTATGATGTATAAATTAAAAATAGTTTTTTTGCTATTGCTGTTTTCGCTTGGCGCGGAAGCACAAGAATTAAATACTACAATTGTAGTTAATTATAACCAAGTTACAAATGCAAACCCGCAGGTTTTTAAAAGTTTAGAAACCCAATTAAGGGAGTTTATGAACACTACCCGTTGGACAGATTTAGATATTAAAGAACGTCAGCGAATTGAAGCTGTATTTGCGTTAACCATAAATAAAGCAGAAAACAACCAATTTGAAGCTACTTTACAAGTGCAGTCTTCTCGTTTGGTTTTTAACTCTACCTATAATTCACCGATTTTAAACATAAACGATAAAAATTTTAATTTCACTTTTAACGAATTCGAAAAATTTAATTACGACCCTAATACTTTCGATAGTAATATCGTAGGGGTAATGGCGTATTATGCTAATTTAATTTTAGCATTAAATTTTGATACTTTTTCTGAAAGAGGAGGTGATAAATATTATAAAATTGCAAATGCAATTGCAATAAACGGACAAAGCTCTGGTTATAAAGGCTGGTCGGCAAATGAAAGTGGTAATAATAATCGCTTTTATGTTATAAGCGATTTAATGTCTTCTACTTTTTTACCTTTCAGATTATCAATGTATACTTATCATATAAATGGAATGGATTTAATGGCAGATGATCCTTTGGCTGGTAAAACAGGTGTTTCGAATGCTGTTTTAGATTTAAAAAAAATAAACGATGTTCGTCCAAATTCGTTATTAATGCGTATGTTTTTTGATGCCAAGGCAGATGAATTAGTATCTATATTTTCTGCTGGCCCTATTTATACTAAAAGCAGTGATTTAAGAAATACATTGTATAAAATATCTCCGTTAAACGCTACCAAGTGGAACGCTATTAAATAATTTAGTACCTTATGCTTGTATCATTAGCAATTGATAATTACGCTTTAATTGAGCAATTAAGAGTAGATTTTTCTAATAAATTTTCTGTAATTACAGGTGAAACAGGAGCAGGAAAATCTATTTTATTAGGAGCGTTAGGTTTGGTTATGGGAAATAGAGCAGATTTATCAGCTTTAAAAAACCAAGATGCGAAATGTATAGTAGAAGCTACTTTTGATATTGAAAAATATAATTTAAAATCTATTTTTAACGACTTAGATTTAGATTATGAGTCGCAAACTATTATTAGAAGAGAAATTCTTTCATCAGGAAAATCGAGAGCTTTTGTAAATGATACTCCTGTCAATTTAAGTGTTTTAGCCCAACTTTCAGAATTTTTAATAGATATACATTCGCAACACCAAACCAAAGAAGTGTTGTCAAGAGATTATCAAACCTATTTGTTAGATGCTGCTTCAAATAATTTTAGTTTTTTAGAAGATTATAAAAAGCTGTTAAAACAATTAAGTTCTGCTAAAAAAGAATTGACTCTTTTTGTTTCTAAAAAAGAACTTTTAGAAAAAGAAGCAGCTTACAATCAGCATCTTTTTACAGAGCTTGAAGCATTGCAATTACCTTCTTTAGACATAGAAGACTTAGAAAGTCAATTAGAAACGTTAAGCAATGTGTCATTTATTAAAGAACAGTTGGCGTTAGTTGTTGGTAAAGGACAAGAAGAAAATATTGGTATAGAATCAGGACTTTTAGAGTCTAAAAATGCTTTGCAAAAAATAGCTGCATTCAAAGAGAACTTTAAATCGTTAAATGAGCGTTTGCAAAGTGTAATTATTGAATATACAGATGTTTTAAACGAAAGCGAATCGGCTATTGATTCTTTAGAAGATAACCCCAATTTAGTTCAGTCAATTTCAGATACATTAGAGCAGGTTTATACTTTACAGAAAAAGCACCAAGTTGCAGATGTTGCTGGTTTAATAGCTGTTTATAATGATTTAGATTCTAAATTAGTTGAGTTTGGCGATATAGATACAACCATTTCTAAAAAAGAAAAAGAAGTTGAAATGCTTACTAAAGCTTGTTTAACTTTGGCTCAGACTATTTCGGAAAACAGAAAAAAGGCAGCTCCAGATTTTGAAAAAGACATTGAAAAATTATTGCATTTATTAGGTATGCCAGATGCGCGTTTTACTTTTGATTTTACTGAAGTAACTGATTTTACTTCCAATGGAACCGATGCGATAGATATTTTATTTTCGGCAAATAAAGGAATGCAATTAGGACAGTTAAAAAAAACGGCTTCAGGCGGAGAAATGTCTCGTATTATGCTGGCAATTAAAGCCATACTTTCTAAATACTCTGCTTTGCCATCGCTTATTTTAGATGAAATAGACACAGGTGTTTCGGGTGAGGTAGCTTTAAAAATGGGTCAGATTATGAAACGCATGAGTGAAAAAATGCAACTGTTTGCCATTACACATTTACCACAAATAGCCTCGCAAGGTGACCAACATTACAAAGTGTTTAAATACAATGAAGGCGATACCACACGTTCTTCTTTAAAATTATTAAACCACGACGAAAGAATTTTAGAAATTGCCGAAATGTTATCGGGAAAAAACATAACCGATTCGGCTAAAGAAAACGCAAAAGATTTATTGCGTTAAAAAAGTTATATTTGCTTATTAAAAATACAATATTATGATAATAGAACCAAGAATGAGAGGATTCATTTGTTTAACAGCTCACCCAGAGGGATGTAAACAAAATGTAAAAAATCAGATAGAATATATAAAGTCAAAAGGAAAAATTAACGGAGCTAAAAATGTTTTAGTAATTGGTGCGTCAACTGGTTTTGGTTTGGCTTCACGTATTACAAGTGCTTTTGGTTCTGACGCTTCTACCGTTGGTGTATTTTTTGAAAAACCACCAAAACCAGGTAAAACGGCTTCGCCAGGTTGGTACAATAGTGCTGCTTTTGAAGAAGAAGCTGCGGCTGCTGGTTTGTATGCAAAAAGCATAAACGGTGATGCCTTTTCTAAAGAGATAAAAGCAGAAACTATTGCTTTAATTAAAAAAGATTTAGGTAAAATTGACTTGGTTATTTATAGTTTGGCTTCGCCTGTAAGGCAACACCCAGAAACAGGAGTTTTACACCGTTCTACTTTAAAACCAATTGGAGGAACTTTTACCAATAAAACAGTTGACTTTCATACAGCAAATGTTTCCGAAATAAGTATTGAACCAGCAAACGAAGAAGAAATTGAAAATACTGTAACCGTAATGGGCGGTGAAGATTGGAAAATGTGGATGGATGCTTTAAACGAAGCAGGAGTTTTAGAAAACAATGTACAAACAGTTGCTTATTCTTATATTGGCCCATCGTTAACTGAACCAGTTTACAGAAAAGGTACAATTGGTAGAGCTAAAGATCACTTGGAAGCTACTGCTTTTGAAATTACAGAATCTTTAAAAGCAATAAATGGTAAAGGTTATGTTTCGGTAAACAAAGCATTGGTTACGCAGGCAAGTTCTGCCATTCCGGTTATACCTTTATATATATCATTATTGTATAAAATAATGAAAGCAAAAAATATTCACGAAGGTTGCATTGAACAAATTCAACGTTTGTATGCAGAGCGTTTGTATTCTGATATTTTACCTTTAGACGATAAAGGAAGAGTGAGAATAGACGATTGGGAAATGCGTGATGATGTTCAAGCAGAAGTAGCAAAACTTTGGGAACAAGCAACTACAGATAATATACTTTCAATATCCGACTTAAAAGGGTATGAACAAGACTTTTTAAACCTTTTTGGATTTGGTTTTGATGGAGTGGATTATGAGGCAGAAGCTGATGAGATGTTACAAGTAAAAAGCATAAATAACTAAGTATTATATAATGTATAATTTATTAAAAGGTAAAAGAGGAATTATTTTTGGTGCTTTAGACGAAAATTCTATTGCATGGAAAACGGCAGAGCGTGTGCATCAAGAAGGTGGAACTTTTGTTTTAACCAATGCACCTATTGCTATGCGAATGGGAACTATAAAACAATTGGCAGAAAAAACAGGAGCTACAATTATTCCTGCTGATGCAACTTCTATAGAAGATTTAGAAAAATTAGTAGATGGAGCAGTTGAGGCTTTAGGTGGTAAAATAGATTTTGTTTTGCACTCAATAGGTATGTCTGTTAACGTTAGAAAAGGAAACCATTATACCAATCAGAATTACGATTTTACGCATAAAGGTTTTGATGTTTCTGCTTTGTCTTTTCATAAAGTGATGCAGGTTTTGTACAAAAAAGAAGCCATGAACGAGTGGGGGAGTATAGTGGCATTAAGCTATATGGCTGCACAACGTGTTTTTCCAGACTATAATGATATGGCAGATAACAAAGCGTATTTAGAATCTATTGCGCGTAGTTTTGGATATTTTTTTGGTAAAGAACAAAAGGTACGAGTAAATACTATTTCGCAATCGCCAACACCTACAACGGCAGGGCAAGGTGTAAAAGGTTTTGATGATTTTATAAATTATGCCGATAAAATGGCACCACTAGGTAATGCAACAGCATTGGATTGTGCCAATTATACGGTTTCAATGTTTTCGGACTTAACCAAAATGGTTACGCTTCAAAACTTATATCACGACGGTGGTTTTTCTAATATGGGCGTAAGTCAGCAAATTATGGAAGCGGTTAGTGAGTAGTTGAATTTGTTAATAACTTAACATTTATTAAGACAATTGTATTTTTTTACGATTGTCTTTTTTTTTTAAAATGTAAAATTGTATATTGCTACACTTTTTAACTAATAAAAATAATAATTATGAAAAAAATTACTATGCTATGTAGTTTATTTCTGTTGCTTATTGCTAGCTTAGCTTCGGCTCAAGTCACAATTGGTGAGGGAAATATTCAGACTGCAAATGGGCCGTTTGAACCTTATTACGGCTACACTTATGCCCAAACTATTTATACGGCACAAGAAATTAATGCTACTGGTAGTATTACCAGTTTAACCTGGAGTTATAGTGGTACTAGTTTATTGCCAAATAGTCAACAAATGGTTGTTTATTTAGGGCATACTACTAAAAACTCTTTTGCCAATAATACAGATTGGGAATCTTCTACTGTTTTAACACAAGTTTATTCGGGTGGTATTACAGTAACTCCACCTGTGGCACCAGCAACTTCTTCACAAGTTACAATTACTTTTACAACTCCATTTGCTTATAATGGTACTGATAATTTAATTGTTGCTGTAGAAGAAAATATGGCTGGGTATGATTCTTCTTCAGATGACTTTTTAAACACTGAAGTTAGTAGTGATAGAACAATTTGTTATTACAGTGATGGTACTAATCCTACTATTACTTCTCCACCAACAGCTAACTCTTTAAACGCTTTGATTCCAAATGTGACTTTTGGTGGAATTACACAAGCATGTCCTAATCCAACAGCTGGAACAAGTACAGCAATTACTACTACAGCCGCTACTTTAGGTTGGTCTCAAATTGGTACTGCCGCTTTATGGAATGTACAATATATGCCAGTGGGAACTGCATTAGGTTCTGGCACTATAATCAATGGTGTTGCAACAAACCCGGTAAATATTACGGGTTTGACACCATCTACATTGTATCAGTTTTATGTTCAGGCCAATTGTGGTGCTGGAGTAACAAGTGGTTGGGTAGGTCCATACTTTTTCAACACATCTTGTGGCGTTGTTACCGAATTTTATCAAGGTTTTAATAATACAGGTACTAATTTTCCAGATTGTTATCTTAAAGTTGGTACTACAGGTTCTGTAAATGTTAGTAATAATAACGGTGTAACAGGAAATGGATTATATATGTATTCATCTTCCATAACAAATCAGGGTGTTTTTAAAACTGCTGATGTGTCTAATTTAGGAGCGGGTACTCATCGTTTGCGTTTTAGTTTACGTTCTAGCTCTACAACTGTTGGGGGTGTTTTACATGTTGGATATTTAACAGATCCATTAGATCCATCTACATTTGTTTTATTAGATGAATTTTCTGCACCGTATGCAAATCCAGCAAATTCTGCTTGGCAAACATTTATTTTTACTCCAGATGCGGGTACTTATTCTAATCATTTAGCATTACGTCACAAAGGTGATCCTACAACAAGTTTTTATGTAGATGATATGTATTGGGAGCCAATACCTTCTTGTGTTGAACCAACATTTTTTGCTGTTGATTATACTACGCCTTCTTCAACTGCTTTAAATTTAACTTGGGCAGCTCCTGGAAGTAATTTTGAAATTGAGTATGGTCCAACTGGTTTTGTTCCAGGGACAGGTGATGTTGTAACTGGTGTTACAGCTTCTCCTTATACTTTAAGTGGTTTAACAGCTGCTACAACTTATGATATTTATATTAAAACAGATTGTTCTTCAGGTGGAACATCAGCATATAGTTTGTTAACAGGTCCTTTATCTGCAACTACTGAATGTGATTTTGTCACTTCTTTCTATGAAGACTTTGAATCATCACCAAGTTCAACTATATTCCCAACATGTTGGGCTAAAGTAGGTACTCAAGGTTCTGCAAGTATTAATACTACAAATGGTGTAGCTGGTTCTAAAGGATTATACATGTACTCTAGTTCAACTACAAACCAAGCAGTAGTAAAATCTATTGGTGTTTCTAATTTAGGAGCAGGTACACACCGTTTGCGTTTCAAATTAAGATCAAGTTCAACAACAACAGGTGCTGTTTTACACATAGGATACTTAACAGATCCTGATGATCCAGCAACCTTTGTTTTATTAGAAGAGTATGCTGCACCTTTCGCAAATCCTGCAAACTCTGCATACCAAACATTTATATTTACTCCAGATGCGGGTACGTATTCTAATCACTTGGCTTTCCGTCACAAAGGAGATCCTACAACCTCTTTCTATCTTGATGAAGTTTATTGGGAAACAATACCATCATGTGTTGAACCTACTACTTTTGCTGCTTTAAATGCAACATCTTCTTCTGTAGATTTTTCATGGATAGCATCAGGTACTAACTTTACTATAGAATATGGTGCACCTGGATTTACACCAGGTACAGGTACTTCTGTATCAAATATTACAGGTTCTCCTTATACATTAACAGGTTTAGATCCTGCAACAACGTACGATTTTTATATTAATACAGTATGTGGAACAGATTCTAGTTTAATAACAGGTCCAGTTTCTGCTCAAACGGAATGTGTTGCTGTTACAGAATTTTTCGAGGATTTCGAATCTTCTACAGGAACTAATGTTTTCCCAGTTTGTTGGGGTAAAGTTGGAACTCAAGGTTCTGCTAGTATAAATAGTACAAATGGTTTAAACGGAACTAAAGGTCTTTACATGTATTCTAGTTCAACCACAAATCAAGCGGTAGTAAATACAATACCAGTATCTAACTTAGGCGCAGGGACACACCGTTTGCGTTTTAGTTTACGTTCTAGTTCTACTATAACTGGAGGTGTTCTTCATGTTGGTTATTTAACTGATGCTGCTGATCCTTCAACATTTGTATTATTAGATGAATTTGCTGCTCCTTTTGCGAGTCCTGCTTCTTCTGCATACGAAACTTTTGTATTTGTTCCAGATGCAGGAACGTATTCTGATAATTTAGCATTCCGTCATAAAGGTGATCCAACTACTTCATTCTATATTGATGAAGTTAACTGGGAGTTATTACCAACTTGTACTGAGCCTTCTGATGTAATTGCAGATTCTATTTCTGACGATGAATTAGTAATTTCTTGGACAGCACCTACAACAGCTCCAGCTGATGGTTATGTTTATTACTATTCTACTATGAATACTGCACCAGATGCTTCAACTGTTCCTTCTGGAACTGTAGCTGCAGGTACAACTACTGCAACAATTTCAGGTCTTACACCAAGTACAACTTATTATGTATGGGTACAATCAGTTTGTGATGCTACATCTTCAAGTATATGGACAAGTGGCGGTAGTTTTGAAACGGAATGTGTTACTTATGCTGTTCCAGCTTTAGAGGTATTCAGTACATTTTTACCAGATGCATGTTGGAAAGAAGCTACCGGTGGTGATTTAATTTCAGGGCCAGCTAGTATTGGTTCTGCTTTGGGGGTAGCTGATGGTTTCGCAAATAATGGAAGATCAGGTGCTGCAAAGATTAACATATTCAGTACAGGTAAAAACGACTGGTTATTATCTCCAAAATATAGTATTACGGATATAGGTTACGAGTTAAAATTCAATGTTGCTGCTACTCAGTGGAATCAAACAGGTCCATTAACTACTCCGTGGGAAGCGGATGATTTTGTTGAGGTATTAGTTTCTACTGGTTTAAATAACTGGACGATTTTAGATACTTTTAATGATACTAACGTACCAACAAATGCGGGTCAAGTAGAAAACTATGATTTATCTATTTATAATGGTCAAGAAGTGCGTTTCGCGTTTAGAGCTGTTGAAGGTGCTACTAATGGTGGTGCTGATTTAGATTTCTTTATCGATAATTTTGAAATTCGTTTAGTACCAACAGCTCCTCCTGCATGTTCTGCTAACGTTACAGCAGTTCCAGATGCAGCATGTGGAAATGAAGCTACTGTTATTTCATGGGATTCTTCAGTTGGTGCAGATGGTTATTATTTAACTATTGGAACAACAGCTGGTGGTTCAGATGTTTTAGATAATGAAGATGTTGGTTCTGCATTATCTTACGATTTTGTTGGAACAGCAGGAACAACTTACTATTATTCAGTTGCTCCATTTAACATTGTAGGTGCTGCAACTTGTTCAGAAATGAGTTTTACTACTTTTGCTACGGGTTGTGCTTGTACTCCAGTTTATACTTCTGGAACTTCATTTGGAGATTTAATTTCTAATGTTGTAATTGTAGGTACTACTTTGTCAAACCCTACTGGTTCTTCAAGTTCAGGTCCTAGTTATACTTATTATCAAGGTCAACCAAATTATACTGCAACACTTCAAGCAGGTGAAACATATACTTTATCTGTTTCTACAGGTTCATTTGGAGGTCAAAACATGGCAGTTTGGATTGATTATAACGATGATTTATCTTTTGATGCTTCTGAGAAAGTAGGATATACTACAACTTCAATTAATGGTAATTCAACAGGTACATTCCAAATTACATTAGATTGTAATCCTCCAGTTGGAACCCACATTATGCGTGTAAGAGATGTTTGGTTAACTGCTGGTAATTTAATCGATCCTTGTAACTCATACGGTTACGGTGAAACAGAAGATTATGATGTAACTATAATAAACCCAGTTGCTTGTCCTGCACCTTCTGCTTTAATGGTAGATATGATGACAACAGATTCAGCAACTTTATCTTGGGATGCTGGTTGTGCTGAAGTTATTTGGGATGTATACACTGTAGTAGCGGGTTCTGCTGCTCCAGATGGAACAACTACTGCCACAGGTGCAGGAGTAGTTAGTCCTTTAGTGGTTACTGGTTTATTGCCAGATGTTGAATACGAATTTTATGTAAGAGCTGATTGTGATACTAACGGAGAAAGTACTTGGGCGGGTCCTTATGCATTCTCTACTTTAGCAACTCCTCCTGCAAATGATGCATGTTCTGGGGCTACGGCTTTAGTAAATGGTGCTGTTTTTGCTGATGAAGAAGTTGTTGGAACTAACTTAGGTGCTACTAACGGAAATGCTCCAGCTCCTGGTTGTGGTGATTACGTAGGTGGTGAAGTTTGGTAGCAAGTGACTGTTCCAGCTTCTGGAAGTTTAACAATAGAAACTAACTCTAACTCTGATGTTATTACTGATACTGCTATGGCAGTTTATAGTGGAGAT
>CBFIIG010000032.1:7401-15191 GCA_965662615.1 Flavobacterium sp. | reverse complement strand
TAACGAAAACCTTATTACTACAACTAAAAATTACATTGAGAAAAAATTTAGAAAAAAAGGTTTTTATAATACAAAAGTAAATATCAGCACAACACCAGACACCATAGATTCTCAGGTAAAAATGGTTGTGCAAGTTGATAGAGGTTCTAAAGTAAAAATTAGTGAGATTAACTTTGAAGGAAACGATTTTTTAAGCGACAAAAAGCTTAGAGGCGCACTAAAAAAGACAAAAAGAAGAAATCCGATTAGAATTTACAAAGCATCTAAATTTATAGAGGACGACTATGATGCAGATTTAAAAAACCTATTAGATAAGTATAAAGAAAAAGGATATAGAGATGCCAGAATTGTAGAAGATAAAGTAGAATACAATAAAGAAAAGAACTCAATAGCTATCAATATAAAAGTAGAAGAAGGAAGAAAATATTACTTTGGCGATATACGTTATTTAGGTAACACTGTTTATACTGACCAACAATTGGGTCGTTTATTAGGCGTGTCTAAAGGAGATGTTTATAATGGTGTGTTATTACAAAAACGTATTGCAGACCAAACAAAACCAGACGGTGAAGATATTACCAACTTATACCAGAATAACGGATATTTATTTAGCACAATAAATCCTGTAGAAATTAGCACTGCTAATGACACTATAGATTTTGAAATACGTATTAATGAAGGTCCAATTGCTTATTTTAACAAAATTACAGTTAGCGGAAACGATAGAACTAACGACCATGTAATTTATAGAGAATTAAGAACAAAACCGGGAGAAAAATACAGTAAAGATGACTTAATTCGTTCGGTAAGAGAGATTGGCCAAATGGGTTATTTTGATCCAGAGTCTATAGACCCGCAATTTAAAAATGTAGATGCACAAGCTGGTACAGTTGACATCAACTTTAAATTAGCAGAAAAAGGATCGAGCCAAATAGAACTACAAGGTGGTTATGGTGGAGGTGGTTTTATTGGTACATTAGGACTTTCGTTCAATAATTTTTCTATGAGAAACTTATTCAATAAAAAAGCTTACAAGCCCGTACCAATGGGAGATGGACAAAGCGTTGCTTTACGTTTACAAGGTTCTACGTTTTTTCAAACGTATAGTTTAAACTTTTCAGAGCCTTGGTTTGGAGGTAAAAAACCAATTAGTTTTAATACTTCGTTATCACACTCTAAACAATTTCGTTTCGACTCAAGAACAAGAGATGTAAACAGAAGTCAAGGATTTAACATTACAAGTCTTTCAGTAGGTATTGCAAAAAGATTAACTGTACCTGACGACTTTTTTGTATTATCTCAAAATTTATCTTTTCAATATTACGATTTAAACAATTATAACGTAGGATTGTTTACTTTTGGAGACGGAACATCTAGAAATCTTTCTTATACCGTAGCATTAAGTAGAAATAGTAAAGGAACAAACCCTATTTTCCCTATGTACGGTTCAGAGTTCTCAATCTCGGGTCGTTTTACACCGCCTTATTCTTTATTTAATGGCGTAGATTATGCTAATTTAGGTGGAAAAGAAGAATACAAGTACATCTATAACGGAAGTAGTTATACATATATTGACGATAATGGGATTAGCCAATTAGTAAATCCAGGGGATTATTTAACCGAAGTACCTTCAGCAAACAACCCAACTCCTACAAGAGCTGACAACGTACAAGATGCAGCTGCAGACCAAGGTAAGATTGACCAAAAAAGATTTAATTGGTTAGAATATTATAAAATAAAAGTAAAAGGTGATTGGTACACCAATATCTATGATAAATTAGTTTTAAGAACTTTAGGTGAATTTGGTTATATGGGCGCTTATGACCAAGCGAGAGGTCTAGTTCCATTTGAGCGTTTTTATGTTGGAGGTGATGGCTTAGCAAACTTTCAGTTAGACGGTAGAGAAGTTATACAATTAAGAGGATATCCTAATAACTCACTTTCATCTGCAAACGGTGGAACGGTATATAATAAATTCTCATTAGAATTAAGATACCCAATAACATTGAATCAATCCGCATCTATTTATGCATTAAGTTTCTTTGAGGCTGGTGCTTCTTACGATAACTTTAAAAACTACAACCCTTTTAAAATGCAAAGATCTGCAGGTGTAGGTTTACGTGTATTTATGCCACAATTTGGACTTTTAGGAATAGATTTTGCAAACGGATTTGATCCAGTTCCAGGAGAAACACAAAAAAGCGGTTGGCAAACCCATTTTATTATCGGACAACAATTTTAATACAAAAAGAACGTTTGTTTAAAAAAATAGGTTTAATCAAATCATTTTTTTAAATTTCGACTAAATTTGTAGCTCGGTTTTAAAATTTGAATAAAATAAAGAACATGAAAAAAATATTTTTACTTTTTACACTTACCTTTATAACAACAATTACTGCCCAAGGCGGTAGAGGAGTTACAATAGGTTATATAGACATGGAGTATATATTGGAAAAAGTAGGCAGCTATGCAGAAGCAAATAATCAATTAGAACTAAAAGCACAAAAATGGAATGGTGAAATTGTTGTAAAGCAAAACGAAATAGCAAAATTAAAATCGAGTTTAACAACAGAACGTGCACTATTAACCAAAGAACTAATAGAAGAACGAGAAGAAGAAATTGAGTTCCAAGAACAAGAGTTAATTGCATACCAACAAAAAAGATTTGGCCCACAAGGCGATTTAATTTCTCAAAAATCTATTTTAGTAAAACCATTACAAGATCTTGTTTTTAATGCGGTACAAGAAATTGCAGAGAAAAGAAAATTAGATTTTGTATTTGATAAATCGTCAGACATGACAATGCTTTTTGCTTCTCAAAAATTTGACATAAGTGATTTAGTAATACGAACCATCACCCGAGCAGAATCTCAAGAAAACCTTAGTAAAAAAGAATTAGAAAAAAGAGATGCAGAAGATGCTAAGGAAGACAAAATGTTTAATAATCCTGCTTTAGAAGAGAAAGAAAAACAAAAAGAAAAAATGCTAACTGAAAGGGAAGCGTTATTAGCCGAAAGAAAGGCTAAAAACGATAGCATTAGAGAAGCACGTAAGCAAGCTATTGAAGAAAAACGAGCAAAAATTCTAAAAGACAGAGAAGATAAAAAAAATGGCACAGTAATTGAAAATGATAGTGAAGAACCACAAAACAAAACAAATACTGATGACCAAAAACAAGACGAACTAAGTCCAGCAGAAAAAAGAGCTGCTTTAATTGAAGAAAAAAAGAAAGCAATAGCAGATAAAAAAGCCGAAATGGAAGCAAGAAGAGCCAAAATATTAGCTGAAAGAGAAGCTGCAAAAAAAGCAAAAAAAGAAAAACAAAAAGAGTAATTAAAACAATAAACAAAAAAAAATGAGAAAATTAAAATCAATAATCGTAGTTGCCTTAGTCGTTTTAGGAACACAATTTACAACAGCACAAGCAAAAGTTGCTCATATTGACGTGAGTGTGTTAATGAATGAATCGCCACAAATGAAAGCGGCAGAAACACAAATTAATAAACTTAAAGAAACCTATAATAAAGAATACGAAACTATGGTTCAAGAGTTTCAAACAAAAAGAGCAAAATACGAGCAAGAAGCTCCTACAGCTGGTGACGCATTAAACGAAACTCGTTCTAAAGAAATGCAAGACATGGCACAAAGAATTCAACAATACCAACAAACTATTAGTGGTGAGTTAGAAAAAAAGCAAGTTGAAATCTTAAAACCAATCATGGAAAAAGCAACAGCTGCCATTCAAAAAGTAGGTCGTGAGAAAGGATATAGCTATGTTATAGATTCTTCTCAAGGATCTGGAATCATGCTTGCTGACGGACCAAATTTATTAGATGATGTAAAAAAAGAATTAGGTTTCTAAGACTTTAAAAACAAAAAAAAAACGACTAACATTAACTTGCTGAGTCGTTTTTTTATACATTTGTTTTATGAATAACAATCCCATAGGACTTTTTGACTCTGGCGTAGGCGGACTATCCATTTGGAAAGAAATAAACCAATTGCTACCAACCGAAAACACCATTTACCTTGCCGATAGCAAAAACGCTCCTTATGGCAAAAAATCAAAAGAAGAAATACAACAACTCTGTTTTAAAAACACTGAATTATTATTACAAAAAAATTGCAAACTAATTGTAGTTGCATGTAATACAGCAACAACAAATGCAATAGAAGAACTAAGAGCAAAATACGATGTTCCATTTATAGGTATAGAACCAGCAATAAAACCAGCAGCACTAAATACACAAACAAAAAGTATAGGTATTTTAGCAACTCAAGGTACATTAAACAGTACTCTTTTTCATAAAAGCATACAAAATTATCCGCACATAAAAATAATTGAACAAATTGGTACAGGATTAGTAGAACTAATAGAAACAGGACAAAAGGAAAGTGAAGCAATGACTAAGCTATTAACAAGCTACCTAAATCCTATGATTAAAAAAAACATAGACTACTTAGTACTTGGTTGTTCTCACTACCCTTTTTTAGTTCCACAAATTAAAAAAATACTGCCTAAAACGGTTACTATTATAGATTCTGGAGAAGCAGTTGCCAAACAAACTCAAAACATATTAAAAAAACACAATTTATTTACAGGCGAAAACAAAAATGAAAAACAGTTTTTTACCAATAGTGATACAGTCGTTATAAAAGAGCTACTTGTAAATGAAAAAAACATTCATTTTTTAAATTTTTAGAAGCACAAAAAACAGGAAAATCGACTAACGAAATTCCTGCTATCCACTTTATCTCGCCAAAATGGCGAGGATATCGTTCCTATCAGGGCTAGCTTCCAAATTAAAGCTTTTCTACTCCTCTTTAGCCCAACCAGAATACATTACATAATTAGTAGAAATACGTTCAATTTCGCCAGCAAAATCACTCGCATCAATCTGTTTTACAACTTTACCAGGCACACCAGCAAAAATACAACCCGATGGCACTTCTGTTCCTTGCGTTACAACAGCACCAGCAGCAATAATTGTATTAGAACGAATCACACAACCATCCATAACAATTGCTCCCATACCTACTAAAACATTATTTTCAATTGTACATCCGTGCACAATTGCGTTATGACCAATAGAAACATTGTTTCCAATAATTGTAGCGTGTTTTAAATACGTACAATGAATAACTGCACCGTCTTGTACATTTACCTTGTTTCCTAATACAATAGCATTAACATCGCCTCTTAAAACAGCGTTATACCAAACACTACAATTTTCGCCCATAACCACATCACCAACAACCGTAGCATTGGGTGCTATAAAACACGAATCATCTATTTGAGGGCTCTTGCCTCTAATTGCTCTTATTACCTTCATAAAACCAAAAAAAGCTCCAAAAAGGAGCTTTATATTTTAAATTAATTGACTGCCGGACAGTTACAATCATATAACTTATCTTTACAGAAAATATCTATACCTAAAGTTAATTGGTGAAAACCACCAGTATCAAACTGTACATCACCCATAATTTTTGAGTATGTATAAGCAAACATATACTTATCGTAATTTACTCCAATAATTGGCGTAATATATTGCAAAGTTTGATTAGATAAGCCTGAACCCGCATTATATTGAGTAGCATCGAAAGCAGTTCTATATGAAACTCCAGCCCATAAACGACCAAAATCCATATTTTTGTATGCTTTTAAATTTACATCTAATGTTTTCTCAGTAGTTTCTTCTATATATTGTAGCATTAAAGATGGTTCCCACATAATTCTATCCGAACTTCCTAAAACACCTCCAACACTAAACAAATAACTTCTTAAATTATCCGACTCATAACCTTCGGCATAAATTTCTCTTCTTGCATTAGCCAAAAAGTTTTTAACCGTAAAGTGAGTAAAAAAATCTTTAAAATAATAAGAAGCACCTAAATCTACATTAAAATAAGCATCTTTTTGAATTACACCTGGAACTATAGAAGGATCAAAACCAGTAAAACGTGTTCCGTCTAATTGACTTTGAATAAAAGCAGCATTAATACCAAAAGACAATTGATTTAAATCTATTGTACTTCTAGAAAAACGCAAATGGTGCGCATAGGTTAATTTAGCACCTGCCTGAGAATGAAAACCATTTCTATCGTTAAAGATAACAGCTCCAATACCAGATTGTTCTCCAATAGAATTATTAAAACTTAATGTTTGTAATGCGGGTGCATTTTCTTGACCAAACCATTGTTGACGACCGGTTAATCTAACTTTTCCACAATTTGCTGCTCCAGCCATTGAAGGGTGAAGCAAATATAAATTATCAGATAAATAATCTGAATAAACCGCAATTCCCTCTTGAGAATAGCTTAACTGTGATAGACATGCAAAAATAATTAATATACTTTTCTTTAAATTCATTGTAATTATCGTTTTAATGAGAAATGTGCTTTAAATGTTTTAACGGTGTTGTTTTCTATATAATCTACCGTAAACCAGTAATCTGTAGAAGGTAACAATTGGTTGTTTAATGTTCCGTCCCAACCTGCTCCACTTGGTGCTATCTGTTTTACTAGTTTTCCGTAACGGTCAAAGATATAAATTTTTGCGTTAGGTTGGTCTTTTAATCCTGTAATATTCCAAGTATCATTATATCCATCTCCGTTTGGTGTAAAATATTTAGGATAGTCTATTACTTGCACTTCTTCTGTTAATACTGTACAATTATTCGTATCAACTACTGTAACTGTATGCATTCCGTAGCTTACTCCTGTAAACACATTACTCTCTTGCAATACACCATCGTCTAACTGATATAAATAACTTGCCGCATAACCTACTTCGTCTTCTACTGTAACTGTTATTGTTGCATTATCCGTAAAAGCATCGGTTACCGTTGTACTCATTCCAACTGCTGGGTAAGCCTCATCTACTGTAGCAAATACTTCTTCAGAACTACATCCGGTTACTCCGTTTGTAATTATTACAGAATACAACCCTGAAGCTGTTGCTTCGTGTGTAGAGCCATTTGCGCCTTGTATTAATACTCCGTCTAAATACCAAACATAACTTAAACTAGAACCGTTTAAACCACTGTCTAATGTATAGGTTTGGTACACCTGACCTGAATCAAAGACCACACACAACGTACCGTCTTGCATGTTTGGTTCTGGCAATGGATAAACCGTTACTTCTATTTGAACTGAGTTTCCGCTACATCCGTTTAAAGTTGGGGTTACGTTATAAACTACTGTACCTATTTGGTTACCTATAGTGCTTAATGTTTGTATTATAGCATTACCTGTTCCTGCACTTGCTCCTGTAGCTTGGTCACTAACTATTGTCCAATCGAATGTAGTACCTGCCAAAGTAGCACTCAATTGAATATTTACATTATCGGTATCTCCACTACATACTTCTATTACAGAAGGTGTACCAAATAACTCAGGAGTTGGGTTTACCGTAACCGTAATGTCGATTGGTGTACCTACACAACCCATACGCACTGGCGTTACAGTATATATTACTGTTCCTGGTTGTGTACCTGTTACTGTTAATACTTGATTAATATCTACTCCTGATCCAGAACTTGCTCCGGTTGCTCCGGTTTGTTGTACCGTCCAACTAAAGGTAGTTCCAGACACAGCACTTGTTAATGAAATATCTGTAGTTTCCCCTGAACAAATTAGCTCTGTTGGTGGTGAGATTACATTTGGTATTGGGTTTACCGTTACCACTACTGGCACGGGTGTTCCTGCACAACCATTAAATTCGGGTGTTACCATATAGGTTACCTCGCCAGGTACTGTACCTGCTGTATTTAATACTTGGCTTATTGTAT
>CBFIIG010000032.1:6689-7171 GCA_965662615.1 Flavobacterium sp. | reverse complement strand
ACTCCCGTGCCTGTTGCCGTTAAGGTTTGATTAATTGCTGTTCCTGTTCCCGCTACTGCTCCACTTACGTTGTCTACTGCTCCTATTGTCCAATCGAATACTGTACCTGCAACTGTACCACTTAATGCAATACTAGTACTGGTATTAGAACAGATTCCTTGACTTGCTGGTGTAACTACAACCGTTGGGATTGGATTTACATCTATAGTAGCACTAACCACTATTGGGTTGGTACAAACTACAGCTGTTCCTATACTTACTAAACTCGTAGTTATTACGCTATCTACACTAAGTATTGGACTCGTATAGGTTGCTGTACCTGTTGCATCTAAGTTTATAGTTTGATCT
Source organism: Flavobacterium sp. (assembly GCA_965662615.1). GTDB lineage: Bacteria > Bacteroidota > Bacteroidia > Flavobacteriales > Flavobacteriaceae > Flavobacterium. The sequence goes on along the minus strand of CBFIIG010000032.1, from coordinate 6,823 downwards.
ATTGCTCCATCTACACTAAAAGTAATTTCAGCATCGGGTGTTCCTGTAAAAGTTACTGTACCTGTTGCTCCTTCACAAATTACACTTCCTGTTACAGCAACTGTTGGTAAACTAATTACTGTTACTGTAGCTGT
>CBFIIG010000032.1:0-6442 GCA_965662615.1 Flavobacterium sp. | reverse complement strand
GCTAGCATCGTAGAAGTTGCTGTTCCTGATACTGTATTGGTACAAAATGGCGTACCGTTCATAACACTACTTACTAAGGTATATGTTAGGTCTGATGTTAGTGCTGGTGTAACAATACTTGCTGTACCTGTTGCCCCTAAATCAACTGTTTGGGTTGCACCCAAGCCGTCTGTGTAGGTTACTGTACTATTAACATCTCCTGTTATTGTAATAAGTGCTGTGTCGTTTTCACAAGCATTTGTCGCTGATATGGTTGCCGCTAATGGGGCTAAAACTGTTACTGTAACACTGTCGGTGATTGCAATTGTACATGCAGGTGTTGTGGCTGTAGTTACATCAACTAAAGCATAAACTGTATCGGCTGTTAAGATACCTGTACTTAGTGTAAAACTTCCTGTACTGTCTATAGTAATAGCTGGTTGTGCAACACCATCAATTGTATAATTAACAACTGCATCGGCTGTTCCTGTAAAAATAATATCTGTAGCGGTATTGTCGCAAATTGTTGTCGCTAATGCAGAAATAGCAACAGTAGGACTTGCAATAACATCGATAGTAACACTGCCCGTTTGTGTTTGACTACAACCTGCTGGGTCACTGCTTGTAACATCTACTAAATCAACCGTATGTGCACCAGATGCTAAACCAGCTACTGTAAACACAGCTGTACCTGTAGCATCTAAATTTTGTGTTTGAACCGTGCCTCCATCAATTGTAAAAGTAACAATAGATAAAGGTGTTCCTGTAAAGGTAACATCTGCTGTAGAACCTTCACAAATTGTTTGATCACCTGTGATAGCAACAACTGGTAAAGCAATAACCGAAACTGTTCCAGTATCAGTTAAAACACCTGAACAAGAAGTAGAAGGAGACGATGCTAATTCTACAAAACTTAGGGTATAAATAGAATTTGAGGTTAAAGGAGGCGTAGTTATTGTATAAGTACCTGTTGCACTAAGCGTAATTACGACATCCGATCCACCATCAACAGAATAAGTAACTTCTGCATTAGGTGTTCCTGTTATTGTTAAGTTAGCTGTATCGCCACTACAAACTGAAGCATCATTTATAAAAGCAGATGGAGCAGGAATAATGGAAATTAAAATAGACTGAGACAATGGTGCAGTACAGCCCTCAACTATAGAAGTTAAAGCAAAAGATGTATCTGCATATAAAGGATCAGTATTCACAACAGCAGTTCCTGAAGAATTTAGTAATACTGTTTGGGGAACAGTTCCATCTATAGTATATGAAACAACTGCATTGGGAGTACCCGTAAAAGTCAAATCTACAGATGAACCCGGACATATAGAGGTCTCTGAAGCCAAAAATGAAGCATCTGGAGTAGGTGAATAATAAAGAGTATACTCAAACGGATCTGTTAATTCACAAAATGGTGAAATATTGGATGTTAACTGATTTATAGTAATTGTTGTATCTTGAGTAATTGGACCAACTGTATAAGTTGCACTTCCAGACACATCTATTGGAACCGAAACTACGATTCCGTTAACTAGTAACTCTATTACACCACCACCAGAACCTGCTGGCCCTAAATTGGTTCCAAAACCATAACCAGCAACATTAAATGTAATATTTGCTGTTTCTCCATCACATAAAGAAGAGCCAGAAACAGGATCTACTGTTATTGATGAAAAAGAAAGTGGTGCAACTGAATCAATATTAAATTGAGATGACTCTGGACATTCTAATTCGATATTTTCTACTGAAACATAAATTGTCATAGGCACAGTAGGTGCAATAAAATTAAAAGGATCGAAAATTTGAGAAGCACCATAACCTTGTATTGCATCTGCTTGATCTGTAAAATAACTTAAGCCGTAATCATTTGGATTTAAAAGTGCACCTAAAACTTCAGCTTTATGAAGCTCTAAATTAAAAACATCAGAACAACTGTAAAGTGTATCTGGAGCTGAATTTAAAGGTAATTCTGGTAAATATTCTACTACTATACAATCGGTTTGAATACAAGTTCCAACAGGTGTAGATGCAGAAACACAATATGTACCTCCTTCAGAAACCAAAAGAGTTGGGCTTGTTTCATTTGGAATAACATCACCATTAAAAGTCCATACAAAATCATAATTAACATCATCTAAGCCTGTATCTATAACTCTTGTGTCTCCATCACACATTGCTAAACCACCTACAACAGTCATATCGTCATCGATACCTGTGCTTAAATCTACATCGTAAACTAAATTAGCTGTACCAACATTAAAGCTTCCTCCTTCTATAAAAACAGCTGAATCTAAAATTGTATCTGAATAGTCTCCAATTGCAATTTTTATACTGTAAGTTGTTCCAGGTGTTACAGTGGCAATTGCTTGCATAGGAATAGTATGTCCTTTCATATTCATTACAGCTGCAGCCCCTAAATTTACATTATATGAATCAAAATAAGCAGGATTTACAGAAGAGCAACCTCCATTAAAAGCATTATCTCTTATATTTACAACAGAAACTGGAGTAGTAGTATTTGGTATAACAGCTAAATTTTGAACAACTCCTGTTGCTACATCTGTTAAAATAAAAGCAAAAACATCGGCAAAACTACATTGGTATTGTCCATATTCATTGGAAGAAAAAACAAAATTAAAACTGAATGTACTTGTATATGGTGTAAAATCAAATTTCATATACGTAACATCCTTAACAGTATTTGTTTGACCGTTAGCATTACTTATTAACTGTAAATCAGCATCCGTTCCATTATTCCCAGTACACTGACCTGATAGATTTGTACCTGTATAAGCTCCTGCAGAAAACCCAACAGGTCCATTTCTTAGAATTACACCATCGGCAAAATCAAAGTTATTACCCGAATAAGTAAAATAACCCATTCCACATGGGTTCCCTCCGAATGTAAAATTAGAAACCTGAGCACAAGGTGAATCAATTAATACGTCCTCCACTAATTGCTGTGAAGTATACGTTGTGGTATTTACTACTATACTTTGAGCATAGCCTATAAAACCAATAAAAACTAGTAGTAATTGTAATTTTTTGATCATAATATTACGAATTATATATAAAAAATATTATTTTGTTAAAAAGTAAATATCACAAATATATCATTTTATTAAAAACAATCTTCACTATCTTTGTAAAAAAGTTTAAAAATGAATCCTATTACTATAAAAAGCACAAATAACCCATCTATTGTTAAATTTGAACTAGACGAAAACATCGCTGGAAACCAAAGCTTTGAGTATAAAAATATAGACGAAGCAACTAATTCACCTTTAGCAAAACAATTGTTTTATCTTCCGTTTGTTAAAACTGTATATATTGCGTCAAATTTTATTGCCATAGAAAAATACAATATTGTAGAATGGGAAGAGGTGCAAAATGAAGTAGCTGAGCAAATTAGCAATTATATTGAAAGTGGTGCAACAGTAGTAACCTTAAGCGAATCTAAAAAACAGGTAATTACAGTTTATGCCGAATCTACGCCTAACCCAGCAGTTACAAAATTTGTTTGTAACAAAGTACTTTCTAAAACCATGTTAGAATGCAAAAGCATTGATGATGCGATACCATCGCCAATGGCAAAAGCTTTGTTTAATTTTCCGTTTGTTAAAGAAGTTTTTATAGATGAAAATTATATTTCGGTTACAAAATACGAAGTAGCGTCTTGGGATGAAATTACTTTGGAACTTCGAATGTTTATAAAAGAATTTATAGAGAAAAATGAGATTATTGTTGATGAAACTTTAATTAAAAAAACAATAATTCACGAAAAACAACAAGAAGCTTATTTTGATAAACTTGATGTAACATCGCAACAGATTATTAATATTTTAGAAGAATACATAAAACCAGCCGTACAGAGTGATGGTGGTAATATTATGTTCGAGTCTTTTGACGAAAACACCAAGCAAGTTAAAGTTGTGTTGCAAGGTGCTTGCAGCGGCTGTCCATCGAGTACATTTACTTTAAAAAATGGAATTGAAAACATGCTTAAAGAAATGCTTAAAGACGAAAGCATTAGAGTTGAAGCTATAAATGCTTAAACGCTTTAGATTGAAATAAAAAAGGGAGAAAATCGAAATGAATTTTCTCCCTTTTTTATAAATTATAATTAATTATTATTTTTCTTAGCAAAATCGTCAAATAGCTCAAGAAGATTCATAGTGGCTTTAACTAAGTCATTGGTTTCTAAAAGTAGACCAAAATACAACTTACTGTTTTTTGGACTGTTTTCTGATGTACGAATTCGGACTATTTGATTTTGAATAAGTAATGAAACCGAATCAAATAAAGCTAATTTTTGATTCAAAACACTTGGCAACTGCTGAAAGTCTTCATTAGAAAAAATAAGTTCTAACTGACCAAATAAATCGCTAATTTGATTATCGATAGTTTTTAAATCTTTGATTTGATTGTACTTTAAATTTTTATGATTATTATTTATATGAGTAAAACTTAAATTAGTAATAAAACCTATAGATTGAGAAATATCTTGCAGGTAACCTAAGATAACTATATAAAACTGACTCGCAGGAACAGAAGTTTCATCTAAATTTTTTATAAAATAATGTACATTATTTTTTAAACTATCAACTTCTTTCTCTAATTTTTTTAATGTTTTTTTATTTTCTTTAAGTTTAGATAAGTCTTGAGTACCTAAGTTATGAATTACTTCACTAAATAATATTTTAGACTTTCTAACTACTTTTGCTATTTGAGAAGATGTAGTACTAACGATTTCCTTAATAGTTAAAATATCAGATAAATTAAGTGATTCTTTTTCAATTTCTAATTCTTTAGATTTTTTTGTATAACTTTTAGCACTTCTATATAGTATTATTGCAATTAAAATCATTAAACCAATAAAGGCAAAAACTTTTCCAAAAATAAGCACAGTAACTAAAATTCCAGAAAGAGAAAAAGCTACAAAAGCGGTGAAAAACCAACCTCCTATCACGTTAAAAACTCCTGCTACTCTATATACCGCACTTTCTCTATCCCATGCCCTATCCGCAAAAGAAGTTCCCATAGCAACCATAAAAGTTACATATGTAGTAGATAATGGTAATTTTAACGAAGTACCTATTGCAATTAAAATACTTGCAACCATTAAATTGACAGAAGCCCTCACCATATCAAAAGCAGGTTCTTGTCCTTTTGGATATTTAACATCGTTTTTTACAAACTGGGCGTCAATTTTTAATTGTAGTTTTTTTGGTAAAATATAATTTATACCAATACCTATATACATAAAAAAACGAACAATAGCTCTAGAAAGATTATTGGCATCAAAGCGTTCTGAACCTTCACTTTGTCGAGACAAATCGACACCAGTTTTAATTACTTCTCTTGATTTTTTAGATGTCCATAGCGTATAAACCATTATTGCTCCTCCTAAAAGCAACAACCAAAAGTTGGCTTTTAATTCTGTTGAAGCCAATTCACCCATTAACATTTGAGCATTAAAACCATTAGCTACATAAATATCATAAGACTGTAATGCAGCAATTGGCACTCCTATAAAGTTTACCAAGTCGTTACCCGCAAAAGCTAGAGCTAATGCAAAAGTTCCAATAAGAATAATTACTTTAAATATATTAATTTTTAAAGCGATAAAAATCTGAGATAAAACAAGCCAAAAAACAAACAGGCAAAGTATAATTAGCCCTTGATTTTCTTTCATCATTAACTTAATGTCATCCGTCATAAACGATGAGCTTTTTAAACCTTTAAAAAGTATAAAATAAGTAATGGCCGTAATTCCAATTCCACCAAAAATAGCTCCAAAATATTTTAGTCTTTTTTCGGTGTGAAAAGTAAATATTAATCTGGAAATATATTGAACCAAAGCACCTACTGTAAAAGAAAGAGCAACGGAGAGCAAAATACTGACTACAATTTCGGTTGCTTTTTTAGAATTTATGTAATCGAAAACAGAGCCTAATTCTCCGTCTGCCATAATTACTTTAAAAAAAGCAGCGAAAACAGCACCTCCTAATAAAGAAAAAACAATAGAAACCGTAGTAGATGTAGGCAAACCTAACGAATTGAAAACATCTAAAAGTATGATATCTGTAACCATTACAGCAAAAAATATCACCATAACATCGTTAAACGTAAACATACCTGGATTAAAAATTCCGCTACGTGCAATCTCCATCATTCCGCTTGAGAAAAAAGCGCCTAACGCAACTCCTATACTAGCAATAATCATAATAGTTCTAAAAGAAACTGCTTTAGAGCCTATGCCCGAATTTAAAAAGTTAACAGCATCATTTGCTACTCCAACCATTAAATCTATAGTAGCTAAAACAGCCAAAGCAACTAAAATGACAATATAAATTTGTTCCATAAAAGGTTTTAATTCATTAGTTCACAAAAATGCCATTAATTGTACTAATATATGTTAATTTAACGTTAATAATATTCGTTCATCTAAAATAGTATG
>CBFIIG010000031.1:0-15242 GCA_965662615.1 Flavobacterium sp. | reverse complement strand
ATTAGACAAATATTTACAAGAAATAGGAAAGGTTGATTTAATTACTGCCGATGAAGAGGTTGAATTAGCACAGCGTATTAAAGCAGGTGATCAACGCGCTTTAGAGAAACTTACAAAAGCCAATTTGCGTTTCGTGGTTTCGGTTGCAAAACAATACCAAAATCAAGGACTTACACTTCCCGATTTAATTAACGAAGGAAATTTAGGTTTAATAAAAGCAGCACAACGTTTTGATGAAACACGTGGTTTTAAATTCATATCTTATGCTGTTTGGTGGATTCGTCAATCTATTTTACAAGCTTTAGCAGAACAATCTCGTATTGTGCGTTTACCGCTTAATAAAATTGGTTCTATAAATAAAATCAATAAAATGTTTGCTTTGTTAGAGCAATCATCAGAACGTGCTCCGTCTGCAGAAGAAATTGCAAAAGAGCTAGATATGACAGTTAACGACGTAAAAGAGTCAATGAAAAACTCGGGCCGTCACCTTTCTATGGATGCACCTTTGGTAGAAGGAGAAGATTCTAACCTTTACGATGTATTGCGTTCTGGTGAATCACCAAACCCAGACAGAGAGTTAATTCACGAATCGTTACAAACCGAAATTGAACGTGCTTTAGAAACACTTACACCTCGTGAAGCAGATGTAGTTCGTTTGTACTTTGGTTTAGGAGACCAGCACCCAATGACTTTAGAAGAAATTGGAGAAACGTTTGACCTAACTCGTGAGCGTGTACGTCAGATTAAAGAAAAAGCAATCCGTAGATTAAAACATACTTCTAGAAGTAAAATTTTAAAAACCTATTTAGGTTAATCTACTACCAATTTATAAAAAAATGCCTCAACTTAGTTGAGGCATTTTTTATGTTTAGCTTATTTTTATTTCCGTAAAATCTTTTCCATTTTGCGACCTTTAGCCAATTCATCTACCAACTTGTCTAAATACCTGCATTTTCTATAAATTTCAAATTCATCTTCAATTTCTTCTATCCTATAGCCGCAAATAACACCTTTTATTAAATGTGCATTCGGATTTAAATTTGCCTTTCTAAAAAAGAGTTCAAATGTAACTTTCTTATCAATAAGTTCTTGTAATGTAACGGAATTAAATCCTGTTAACCATTCAATTACTTCGTCTAATTCTGCTTTGGTTCTGCCGTTTTTAATAAGTCGATCTAAATAAAGCGGATAGATAGAACCAAAAATCATTTGAGCTACTTTACTATTTTTTTCGGCTGTTACTTTCATTTTTTTTGGTTTAAATTGTACAGTATTATTCTTTTTTCTTGCCGCCAAACAAACTGTTTAAACCTTCTTTGGCTTTATTTTTTATGTCTTCTTTTGCTTTTTCTTTCGCTTTTTCAAGTTCTTCTTTGGCTTTATCTTTTACGGCTTCTTTTGCTTCGTCAACAGTAGTAGGAATAACTGTTTTTGTAGTATCTCCAGGCTTTCTGTTTTTGTCAATAAGATCACCCAATTTAGATGTTCCTTTACCAATTAACGCATCTTTTTGTTGCTTAATTAGTTGCGAAACTAAACCAGTAGTAGCTTGTTTTAAGTCGGTTGAAACGGTTGGTTTAGCAAAACTTCCTCCCAAAATAGCACTTACAGGAATAGAAGAAAGTGCTGTAGCGTCTTTAGGTGTTAATTTGGCAATGTAATTATTAACTTCAGTACCTAAATATTTAGCCGGTACATCAAACTTTAAGTTATAATTCATAAGTTGATCAAAACCATGTGTTCCTCCAATTTCAACTGCCACATCTTGATGTTTTAAAGTAAAAGGCTTAATGTTTACTTTACCATCTTTAAAGTTTATAAGTGCTTTTACATTGTCTAAATTTATTTTACTAACGTCTAAAAATTTTAGGTTAGAGGTTAACGCATTTAAAACTTTAGAGTCTTTTGCGTCAACTTTACTGTCTAATAATTGACCCATTAAATCACCCGTTAAGCTTTTCATATCGGGCATCATTTCATTTGTTAAGTTACCAGATAATTCAATAGTAGAATTCAACTTACCTTTTATTACATTGGCAATAGGTGCAATTTTTTTAAGCATTTCTATATGCGTAAACGATTCTGTAATGTTTAATTTATCTAAACCTAGTTTCATTTTAAAAGTAGGCGTTGCTCCTTTTGTAGAAACCAAACCATCTAGTCCAATTGTACCGCCAAATAAGCTCATTTTTAAGTTTTTTAAATCTATAGTTTCGTCTTTAATGCCCATATTTCCAGACACATTAGACAGGGTTAAATTATCATAAACTACTTTAATTGCATTTGCAGTAAAATTACAATCTAAAAACGAAGGTATTTTAACCGCTTCGCTAGGTGCTGCAGTTTTGGAAGTAGTTTCAGTTGTTCCTGCCGCAGAAGGTGTCATAAAATCCGAAACTATTAATTGATTAGAATTAAGTGTAAAATTCCCTTTTAGAGTTTCGTTTCTTAACATAAAACCATAAAAGTTTTCTAACGTCCCTCTTACGTTTAAGTCACTATCACCCGTTTTAGCATCTAATTCATTTAGCTGAATTTTAGAAGGATTAAACGTTAGAGCAGCTTTGTTTATTAAGAATGGTTTTGCCATTTCTGCACCTTCGTATTTAAAACCTGTTAAACTTGCTGTTCCTGCATTTTTAACACGCTCGTATTTTTCCTCTTCAATAGATTTCATGTCAAAATCTAAAGCGACATCGGCTTTTAAAATACCGGTTAATGGGTTGTCTAATTTTAATGGATACGCTTTTTCTACATTAGCTAAGTTAATAACACCATTAGCTTTTGCGTTAATAAGCGGGTTGGTAGTCATATTTCTCACTTTTGCCGAAGCATTAAAAGCATCTTTGTCAATTGTAAACGACAGTTTATTTAAATCCACATATGTGTCTTCAAGTAATCCTGTTTGATTAACAATATGCGTATCAATATGAATGTTTTGTACCGCTTTAGGCAAATCGGCAAATTTAAACATGGCATTGTTTGATGTAATATCGATATTAAATTTTGGAATAGTTGTATCGGTTAATTTACCGTTTACGATTCCTGAAACTTTAAAATCACCTTCGGTTTTAACATCGTTTAGGTTTGCAGCATACGCTTCTGGCACTAAACCTAAAAAGTTTTTAAATGAAGAAGTTGGTGTTTTAAAGCTTAAATCGTACAATTGCCCTTCGTCTAAAAGTTGTAAAAAACCATTAAATTCTAATGGCAATTCGTTCAGTTTTGCTTTGTTGTCTTTAAACGTGTATTTGCTGTTTTTTAGATCTAAACCTAAAACGGCTTCAAGTGCAATTTTCATGTTTTTCATGTAACTTGCCCCGTCCATATCAAAAGAAAGTAAAGCGGTAGTTTCGGTCGTTAAGTCTAAAACCTCTTCGGCAAAATTACCTTTACCTGTATGATTCAATTGGTCTAAAACCATTTTCATTTTACTAGCTCTGTCTTCGTAAACCAACTTTAAGTTTTCTACTTTATAAGCTTCTATGTCCAACGAAAAAGGCTGACTTTCATCTGGCGTCTCCTCTTCGTCTGTTTTAAGTGCAATATCAAAATTACCCAAGCCTTGTTCGTTAAAAATCACATTGGCTTTGGCGTTAATTAACTCAAAATAATCCAGTTTAATTCCTTCTTTAGTATCTTTAAACAACTCTTTTATACTCATAGAAAGTTCAATTTCTTGAGCTGCAAAAAGTGTATCACCTGCAAACGGAGCTTTATTTATAACTACTAAACTATCTACTATAATAGTTGCCTTTGGAAAGTGCGTAAATAAGCTCAAATCCACATCAGAAAAAGTAACTGTTGCCTCTAAATTATCGTTTATGGTTTGTTTTACTAATTCTTTTACTTTGTCTTTAAACAAAAATGGAGTTGCTGCTAAAGCAACCACTAAAACCACTAAAGTTATAAGAACCCATTTTGCAATTTTTTTTATCATTTTTTCTTTTTTTAAAGCACTAAGGCTTGGTTGTATTTGTGTTTGTATTTCCTGCTATTCGCTGTATCTGCTTCGTTACACTACGCAGGATGCCGCTACTATCAGGGCTAATACTATAAGTCTTTATTTCTTACAAATGTAGTGCCAATACTTTCAAATTAAACAAATATATTGTTAAAATGAATAATTCGCCGTTAAGCGTATTTCTAAATAAAAAAAGCAACCTTTGTAAAGTTGCTTTAATATATAGTAAGTTGCTAGAAAGTTAGTTAATTCGCAATTCGAAAGGCACTCTTGCTTGTATGCCTTCGCGCATTTGAACACTTTTTAGTTGTTTAACCATTTCGTAATTGGCTTCGCCCAGTTCTTCTTTTAAAAGTTGTTCTTTGGTTTTCATAAAAGCAAAACCAGTGTATTGCCCAATTAATTCTTCCAAATCTTTATCGTATTCTGGGAATGTTTCCAAATGATAATCGGTAGTTTTTCCAAGTTTGGCAGCTTCCGCAATAGCATCGTCTAAAGAGCCAATAGCGTCAACTAATTTGTTGTTTAAAGCATCTGCACCCGTCCAAACGCGTCCTTGTGCCAAAGCATCAACTTCTTCAAAAGACATGTTTCTACCAGCCGCAACACGTTGCACAAACGTTTTATAAATACGTTCTATGCTTTCTGTTGTTGTGCTTCTAAAACTATCGCTCATGGGTGTAAACAAGCTATAATTTGCTGCATTTTCGTGTGTTTTTACAATTTCGGCATTTATACCCATATTGTTTGCTAAAGTTGTCATATTTGGTACAACACCAAAAACACCAATAGAACCCGTTAATGTGCTCGGTTGTGCAAATATTTTAGTTGCATTACATGCAATGTAATATCCGCCAGATGCTGCATAATTCCCCATAGAAACAACAACTGGTTTTACTTTTTTAGTATTTTCTATTTCTCTCCAGATCAATTCAGATGCAAGTGCGCTTCCACCCGGACTATCCACTCGTAGAACAATAGCTTTAATATCCTCGTCTTCTCGTGCTTCTTTTAAAGAACGATTTATGGCACCTTCACCAATAATATTCACATCTCCTTCGCCGCCCATAATTTCACCTTGTGCATAAATCACAGCAATAGCATCACTTTTAGAATAATCGGTTGCAGTGGTTGCATTTTTTTCAACATAATCTAATAAAGCTACACTTTCATAGTCTTCGTCTTTTTCAACCTTTAACTTGTCTTTAATCATTTGGTCGTATTCATCTATATAAATAATACCGTCAATTAATTTTTTCTCTAAAGCCATTTCAGGAGTTCTAGCCGCTAAGTTATTAGCAATAGCGTTTAAACTATCTGCAGGTATATTTCTACTTACAGCAATATCATTTACCATTGTATTCCAAACAGAATTTAATAAAACGGTAATTTGTTCACGGTTGTTATCGCTCATTTCTTGAGCTATAAAAGGTTCAACGGCACTTTTGTATTTTCCGTGACGTAGTACTTCCATTTTTATACCTGTTTTTTCTTGTAGGTTTTTATAAAACAATACTTCGCTAGAAAGTCCTTTAAACTCCATTTCTCCCGCAGGGTTTAAAAATACTTTATCGGCAACAGAGTTTAAATAATAATCGCCCTGAGACATAACATCATTATAACTTAAAATAAATTTCTTTGATTTTTTAAACTCAATTAAAGCATCTCTAAGTTCTTTAGTTTGTGCCAATCCCAAACCAGAACTGTTGTTTTTTATAGAAATCCCTTTTATTTTATCGTCGCTTTCTGCTGCTTTTAATGCGATTAAAACATCGTTTAAACCGTTGTGGTTATCATCAAAAAAACCGAATTCTTTAATGCTTATTTTTCCGCCATAATCTAAACTTACTTTAGATAAATCCAATTCTAAAACCGAATTGTCTTTTACTTTTACAATATCGTCTCCGCCACCCGCAATAGCTCCAATTCCAATTATTAGAATAAAAAATAGAATAATAAAAACAAATATTCCTAATACGGTACTTAATATGTTACTTATAAATCTCATGTTGTATATTTTATGCTTAGTAAGTAGTTAAATGTTAAAAAAAGTTACACTTTATATAAACCAAAAAATAAAAATTGTTTGTTTCTTTGTGCTGTATGAAGCCACAAACCAAAATAGTGCTCTCGTTAGGGAGTAATTTAAAAGACAGAAAATCTATTTTGCAACAAGCTATTTATGATATTCATGAGGATATTGCTACTGTAGTGCGTGTTTCTGCTTTATACGAAACAGAGGCGTGGGGATTTAGTTCTGAACCTTTTTATAATTGTTGTGTTTTAATTCATACAACAAAAAGTGCTACTAGTCTTTTAAAATCTTTTCAGAAATTAGAAAAAGAGAGTGGTAGGTTGCCTAAAAAAAATGAAGACAATTACGAAGCCCGCACCTTAGATATTGATATTATATCGGTAGAGCAAGAGGTGATTAATTTGCCTCATTTGCAAGTGCCTCATCCGCAAATGCAAAACCGCAATTTTGTTTTAATTCCTTTTTTAGATGTGAACCAAAGTTGGGAACATCCAGTTTTTTCGAAAAGTGTAAAAACGCTATTAAGTGAATGTACAGACAAAGGCAGTTGCAATAAAGTAGGTGCGTTAGAAATGCCGCTGTCTAATTTTGTGGCGTCTAATTTTAATTATATCGCTATTGAAGGAAATATAGGTTCGGGTAAAACTACTTTAGCAACAAAAATTGCCGAAGATACCAATGCAAAATTGGTTTTAGAACGTTTTGCAGATAATCCGTTTTTACCTAAATTTTATAAAGAACCCACGCGTTTTGCTTTTCCTTTAGAAATGTCTTTTTTAGCAGACAGATACAAACAACTCACCGACGATTTGTCTCAATACGATTTGTTTAAAGAGTTTGTAGTAGCCGATTATTATATTTTTAAGTCGCTAATTTTTGCTAAAGTTACCTTGCAAGAAGACGAATATAAATTGTATAAAACGCTTTTTGATATTATGTATAAAGAAATTCCAAAACCCGAATTATACGTGTATTTGTATCAAAACACAGAGCGTTTATTGCAAAACATTAAAAAGCGAGGCAGGAGTTACGAAAAAGAGATTGATGCTGTTTACTTAGATAAAATTAACAATGGGTATTTAGAATACATAAAAACCCAACAAGATTTAAAGGTTTTGGTAATAGATATTTCGGAACTTGATTTTGTTAAGTACCAAAAGGATTATGTTGCTATACTTCAAAAAATAGAAGAAAAAATTAACGCAACAAACTAAAATGACCTCTTTGGGTTTTACCTGTTTCGTCTAGGTTTTTAATAACAAACCAATAATCGGTTTCATTTTTTAAAAATCCATTAAAAATACCGTCCCAATAATTATTAGAACCGTTCAATATTTTTAATCTACCACCAAAACGGTCGAAAATTTCAATGGTAGCATTTGGAAAATATTCCAATCCTTCTGCTGTCCAACGGTCGTTAGTGCCGTCGTTATTTGGTGTAAAATAAAGAGGCACTTTTAAATACGGAATTTGAAAAGAAATTACATCACAACCTCTTTTATTTTGAATAGAAATTGTTTGTATTCCACCTTCGTTTAATTCAAAAACAGGTTCATCTTGAAAATTAGAATCGTTTAAAGCAAATTGAAAATCGTTACTATTCAATAGGTTAATGTTTAAAACACCTTCGTTTATTTGTAAATCAACATTAGTAGGCAGCTGAATTTCTTCTACAATTATAGTCTGTGTAAGCCAGCAATAACCAGCATCAATATCTACGGTGTAAGTTCCGCTTGTACTTATCTCAATTTCTAAAGTTGATTCGCCAGTACTCCAACTGTAACCATATCCAGTAAAAGTTGGACTTATATTAAGGGTTTCGTTTTCACATTTTTCTACCAATTGATTTTCTAAAACAGGTGGTATCCACATATAAATAGGTACTTCGGCAAAGGCACTTACACAACCGTTTAAACTGGCTTGTACAAAATAAATAGTGTTGTTTTCTGTTATTGGGTCAGTTATAAAAGTACTTCCAGTACCAATAGGTGTTGTAATGTCTAATGAGCTGAACCAATTTATTGTTGCTCCAACATTGTTTGTTACAGTTAAAGTAGCGCTGGAACCTTCACAAATTGTGGTGTTATAATCTATTATTGGAGTTTCAACTTGCGCAATTGTTGCTTCTACCGCTGTTCTTATTGCAGTTGTACAGTTTGCATCATAAGCACTTGCATAGTAAGTAGTAGAACTAAATAAATAAGGTGTTGTAAATACGTTTCCTGTGGCTAACAAATTTCCTCCAGTTGGTGCGTCGAACCAATAAACTGTATTTCCAGAAGAAGTTGCATTTAAAGATAAAACACCTTCGTTACAAATAGAGTCACTTGTTGTACTTATTATGTTTGCTTTAAATAAGGCCGTTGTTGCAGAAATTTGGAGTACAGGTTCATTTGGGAAGCCACCATATTCTACTACATATCCTTTGGGTTGATAATTTCCGTTTGGGTCACCGTTTAGTTTTAAATCGTTCCAAGAGCCGGCTATTCCAACACCTGGAGCGGTTATATGTGTGTAATCTTCGTCTCCTTGGTTGTTTGGTTCGTTAGTGTTCCAAAAAGCAAAAGTTGGCGAAGAACCGTTTACACCACCATTCCAAAAAACAGTGCCTTGTTCAGGACCTGTTTCCCATTGCCATGTTCCTTCTGAAGCTTGATCCGACCCTCCAATCCAACCCGTTCCTGTGGTTTGGGCTCCTGCAAACAGCGCTTCTTCCATTGTTGTAATAGTAGCCAAGTAACCTTGAAGCCCATAAAAAGTAGAACTTGCAGCTGCATTTTTTGCATTGGTCCAATTAATACCAATACTTGGCACATATAAGTAAAAATGTCCTGTACTGGGTAAATAATTTGCTGGATTTATACTTATTGTAAAATTCTTAACTCCTGTAAATGCAGGGTTAGAACTATTAAAAAACACATCTTCTATAGCCGCTACTAGTTCACTTAAGTTTGTAGTTGGACTTTTAGTAAGAGTCAGTTTACCATCTAATGCATTCCAATTTGCAGTAATTAAAGGGTTTCCTCCCAAATATTGTAAAATATCTTCACCTTGGGTATAGCCATTAGAAATTTGAATATATAATGCATTTATTACTTCATTACTTGGGTTGCTTAATG
The DNA here is from genome assembly GCA_965662615.1 of Flavobacterium sp. Classification (GTDB taxonomy): domain Bacteria; phylum Bacteroidota; class Bacteroidia; order Flavobacteriales; family Flavobacteriaceae; genus Flavobacterium. The sequence goes on along the minus strand of CBFIIG010000031.1, from coordinate 6,124 downwards.
TAAAAGAATCTACAATTGCTGTGTATGAAAGCGGACAATAAGCGTTATTTCCAACTGCTGTTAAAACAGGAGCAGATTGTGCATTGAGTAGGTTAACTATAAATAGTAGGATAAGGTTTTTTTTCATTTATTTTTTTAATTTTTCAAAAACATCCCAAATTACAATACCAGTAGTTACCGCAATGTTAAGAGAATGTTTTACACCTAATTGTGGAATTTCTATTACTCCCGAACAATTGTTTATTACTTCTTGTTGTACTCCTTTTACTTCATTTCCAAAAACTAAAACTGTTTTAGTGTTGGGTTTTGGTTTAAAGTCAGATAGAAAAATGGAGTTTTCAGTTTGCTCTACGGCAAAAACTTCCATTTTTTCTTCTTTTAATTGTTTTACCAATGCAATACAATCTTCTGTGTGTTCCCAATCAACAGTTTCGGTTGCGCCAAGTGCTGTTTTTCTTATTTCGTTATGAGGAGGTGTTGCAGTTATACCGCACAAATATATTTTTTCTATTAAAAAAGCATCAGAAGTTCTAAATACAGAACCAATATTATTTAAACTCCTAATGTTGTCAAGTACTATAATTATTGGTGTTTTAGTAGCTTCTTTAAATCCAGAAATGCTTTTCCTATCCAATTCTTCATTAGCCAATTTTCTCATATAGCAAATATAGTTTATTCTATTTGAGATAAAAACAAAAAAAATACAGATATGCCTTATGTTGAGGTTTTATATATGTGTTTAAAATTCTGTATCTTCGCTTTTTCGAATAAAAAGAGACAAAGTGGCTAAAAAAGAAAGCAAAGCAACAGCAACTGCAAAAGTAACACCGTTAATGAAACAGTATAACGGTATAAAAGCAAAATACCCCGACGCTTGTTTGTTGTTTAGGGTAGGTGATTTTTATGAAACTTTTGGCGAAGACGCAATTCGAGCTTCTAAAATTTTAGGCATTGTACTTACCAAAAGAGGCAATGGCTCAGAAACCGAAACGGCATTGGCAGGTTTTCCACATCATTCTTTAAACACGTATTTGCCAAAATTAGTAAAAGCAGGTTTGCGTGTGGCTATTTGTGATCAGTTAGAAGACCCGAAAATGACAAAAACTATTGTTAAGCGTGGTGTAACCGAATTGGTTACTCCGGGTGTAGCAATGAATGATGAGGTGTTGCAGTCTAAATCCAATAACTTTTTAGCGGCTGTTTATTTTGGAAAAAAACAGTTGGGTGTGGCTTTTTTAGATATTTCTACGGGTGAGTTTTTAACAGCTCAAGGAAACGAAGAATATATTGATAAGTTATTGCAAAACTTCGCGCCAAGCGAAATTCTTGTTTCTAAAAGTGATAAAAAGCGTTTTAATGAAACTTTTGGAACCGATAATCACTCCTTTTTTGTGGAAGATTGGGTGTTTAAATTTGACTTTTGTTACGAAAAACTAACCCAGCATTTTGAAACTAATTCTTTAAAAGGATTTGGAGTTGAAGAATTGCAGGAAGGCATAGTAGCTAGTGGAACCATTTTGTATTATTTAGGTGAAACGCAACATAAAAAACTGCAACATATTGTTCAAATTCAGCGTATAGCAGAAGATGCTTATGTTTGGATGGATCGCTTTACCATTCGTAATTTAGAATTGTATCAAAGCAATAATCTTAATGCGGTTACTCTTTTAGATGTTATAGATCAAACGCTTTCGCCTATGGGTTCGCGTTTGTTAAAACGTTGGTTGGCTTTGCCTTTAAAAGATAAAGTAAAAATAGAAGCCCGCCACGAAGTAGTGGGATATTTAAAAGAAAATCAGCAACTGCTACAAAGTTTTCAATACCAGTTAAAGCAAGTTTCTGATATAGAACGACTGATTTCTAAAATTGCAACTGCTAAAATTAGCCCGCGAGAAATTAACTATTTATACGATTCGCTACAAGCAATATTACCTGTAAAAGAACAATGTTTGGCATCTAAAAACGATGCATTGCGCAATTTAGGTGATCAAATACATGCTTGTGATTTATTGCGAGAAAAAATAAAAACTACTTTACAAAAAGAAGCGCCAGTTGCTGTAAATAAAGGAAATGTAATTGCTACGGGTGTTAATGAAGAGTTAGATGAATTGCGTATTCTGGCGCAGTCTGGCAAAAGTTATTTAGACGATTTAGTTGCTAGAGAAGTTGAAAGAACAGGAATTACGTCGCTAAAAATTGCGTTTAATAATGTTTTTGGATATTATATAGAAGTTAGAAATAGCCATAAAGACAAAGTTCCAGAAGAGTGGATAAGAAAACAAACTCTGGTTAATGCAGAACGTTACATTACAGAGGAGTTAAAAACCTATGAAACCAAAATTTTAGGAGCCGAAGAAAAAATTCAGCAAATAGAAAATCAATTGTTTGATGGATTGGTACATTGGATGGGAACCTATATTAAACCGGTGCAGTTAAACGCTAATTTAATTGCCCAATTGGATTGTTTACAGTCGTTTGCTCAATTGGCAATTGCAAACGGATATACTCAACCGCAATTAGATGATTCTTTCGATTTAGAAATTACCGAAGGCCGTCACCCTGTTATAGAAAAGCAATTGCCTTTGGGCGAAGCTTATATTTCGAACTCTGTTTTTTTAGACCGAGAAAGCCAACAGCTTATTATGATTACAGGGCCTAATATGTCGGGTAAATCGGCTATATTAAGGCAAACGGCATTAATTGTACTATTGGCTCAAATGGGAAGTTTTGTACCAGCCGAAAAGGTAAAAATGGGTGTTATAGATAAAATTTTCACAAGAGTAGGAGCGAGTGACAATATTTCTATGGGCGAATCTACTTTTATGGTAGAAATGAACGAGACAGCTTCTATTCTAAATAACTTATCCGACAGAAGTTTGGTGCTTTTAGATGAAATTGGAAGAGGCACAAGTACTTATGACGGTATTTCTATAGCTTGGGCAATTGCTCAGTTTTTACACGAATACCCAAGTAAGCCCAAAACGCTTTTTGCAACGCATTACCACGAGTTAAACGACATGGAATTGACATACGAGCGTATAAAAAATTATAACGTATCTGTAAAAGAATTAAAAGACAATGTATTGTTCTTGCGTAAATTGGTAAAAGGCGGTAGTGCCCATAGTTTTGGAATACACGTTGCTAAAATGGCAGGAATGCCACAAACGGTTTTACAAACGGCTCAAAAAATACTAAAACGACTAGAAAATACAGTGCCTGCAGAAGGTAAGTCAAAAGTTAAAGCACCAGAAGACGATTTGCAATTGAGCTTTTTTAATTTAGATGACCCACTGTTAGAAAGTGTGCGTGACGAAATTATTAATACAGATATAAACACATTAACTCCAGTAGAGGCATTAATGAAGCTAAACGAAATAAAAAGAATGTTGGTGAAGTAATTATAGTGTATTGTAAAACAAATACTTATAAAAAAGTCTGTTTTTTTTATTTAAAAATGTTTGTAATTGAATAAAAGTATTCTATATTTGCACTCGCAATAAGGGTATAGCCCTTTTGAAATTTTGAATTTACGCGAAAATAGCTCAGCTGGTAGAGCGCGACCTTGCCAAGGTCGAGGTCGCGGGTTCGAGCCCCGTTTTTCGCTCAAAAATATACCAATTGGTTTTTTATTAAACCAAAAATGCTCGAGTGGTGGAATTGGTAGACACGCTGGACTTAAAATCCAGTGGGTAGTAATGCCCGTGCGGGTTCAAGTCCCGCCTTGAGTACAAAAGCTCCTAATGAAAATTAGGAGCTTTTTTTGTTTTGATTATTCTTTAAAATTTGGTAATGATTATATTAAATTTTTATATATTAATCTTTTTAATTATTTACATTCAATAGTTCTTGCGTTAATTACTTTAATTTTGGGCAAAAAAGAATCTAACATTTCTGTTGGATATTTTTGTGGGCGATGAGTCCCGATAGTTTTCGGGAGAACCTCAGACTCTAATTACTTTAATTTTAGGCATAAAAAAACCTTCAACTAAAGTTGAAGGTTAAAATTGGTGGGCGATGAGGGGTTCGAACCCCCGACCCCCTCGGTGTAAACGAGGTGCTCTGAACCAGCTGAGCTAATCGCCCCAATAAGTTGCAACCATTACTGTATTGCGTGTGCAAATATACACCTATTTTTTATTTATACAAATGTTTAAAAAAGTTTATTAAACTATTTCTGCAACTACAAAATTAGAACCGCCTACAAATACTGTATCATTTGTATTTGCAGCTGTTAAGGCGTTTTTGTAAGCTTCTGAAACGGAGTTAAATACAGCACCAAATCGCTCTTTTTGATGGAATAGTTTTTGTAATTCTTCTGCTGAACAAGCTCTGTTATTTTTTGGGGCACAAAAATAATAAATTGCATTTTTTGGCAAAATAGCAATAACTGCACTTATGTCTTTTTCTTTTACCATACCAATAACAAAGTGTAATTGTCCTTTATTTATTTTTTCTAACTGTAAAACTACTTCTGTTAAGCCGTGTGTGTTATGTGCCGTGTCGCAAATGGCTAAAGGTTGGTTTTGAATGATTTGCCAGCGGCCTTGTAATCCTGTATTTGTTACTACGTTTAGTAAGCCGTTTTTAATATTTTGTGTTGATATTACAAATTGACTTTGCAATAGTTCCACAGTTTTTAAAACGGTTTTAGCATTTTTTATTTGATAATTACCTAATAAACCAATAGGCGGTAATTCAGCTTCAATATTAAAGGACTTATGTAAATCTGCTTTTTTACTTGTTGCTATTTGTTCAAAAACAGGAAAAGTTTCTGGGTGGTATTCACCAATAACAACAGCTGTATTTTCTTTAATAATGCCGCCTTTTTCTGCTGCTATTAAAGGTAAAGTTGTTCCCAGGTATTGCGTGTGATCTAAACCAATATTTGTAATTACAGATACCAAAGGTGAAATAATATTTGTAGCATCTAAACGTCCGCCCATACCAACTTCTATAATGGCAACATCTACTTTTTGAGTGTTAAAATAATCAAATGCCATACCAACGGTCATTTCAAAAAAACTGAGTTGGTATTGTTTAAAAGCGGCTTTATGTTGTGTAACAAAGTCAATTACATATTGCTCTGAAACGGGTACACCGTTTATTTTTATACGTTCTCTAAAGTCTTTTAAATGTGGTGAAGTATATAAACCTACTTTATAGCCTGCTTCTTGTAAAACAGATGCTAACATAGAGGAGGTTGATCCTTTGCCGTTTGTTCCTGCTACATGAATGGATTTAAACTTTTTACTAGGATTGTCTAAATAATTGTCTAATGCAATTATATTTTCTAATTTGTTGTTAAATGCTGTTTTTCCTTGGGTTTGAAAAACGGGTAACTGACTAAAAAGCCATTCGGTTACTTGCTCGTATGTCATTTATTCGCCTAATTTAAAGTCGATAACTACAAAACCTATTTGCGTTTCTGGAGCATTAGCGTCGGGTTGCCAACGAAACGATTTTGCAGTTTCTAATGCGGGATTTACTAAACACGGATTTGTATTTGTGGTTCCTTGTGCGCGTTCAGCTTTTATAACTCGTCCTTGCTGGTTTACCCAAATTTTAACTACTACTTTTCCTTGTTCGTTACAGTCTTGTACTTTTTTACTGTTCGATGCTAGTTTACGTCCATTAAGTCCCCAACCGGTTCCTTTTCCGCTTCCGCCACTGTTTCCACTTCCGTTGCCAAAATAACTAGTGGCATATAAATCGCCGTTTTGTTTACCTTGGTCGCCAGGTGCTGCTCCTTCGCCTTCGCCGCCTTGTTTGCCGTCTTGGGATTTGGAGTTTAATATATTATTTAGTGCGTTGGTGGTTGCTTTTGAGGGTTGTTTTACTTGCTCAACAGGCTTTTTTGGTGTTTCTTCGGTTGGTTTTTCGGGTTTTTTAGTTGTTTTTTTTGGGGTTACTACCACGGGAGAATCGTCTATTTCTTGTGTTAACGTTTCTTGTGGAGCTGCAGGTGTTGGTTCTGTTTGTGTAGGTGGTTGGCTAGCAACGGGCTCTGTGGGTTGTACTTCGCCTGCGCCTACATCACTTGTGCCAAAATTAACTGCAAGACCGTTTTCTGGTGGTGGATCCATGTAGGTGAGCCCAAAAAAAATGAATACTAAAAACAACAATA
>CBFIIG010000030.1:0-15617 GCA_965662615.1 Flavobacterium sp. | reverse complement strand
ATTTCATGGTTTCTTTAGCGGCAACATAATATAAATTCATTTTTGGATTCCATAAATAACAAACGTTTCTAATGTTATCTTCTCTACCCTTTAAACTCGCATTAAACACATGAAACATAGCTACAACATCTGCAAAATACGTTTGATGGTTTGAAATAAATAAGACATTAGTTTCTGGTAAATTTCGTAAAATATCAGAACCTTCAATATGCATTTGGTTGAATCCACGATAGCGTCTGTGTGTGAATCCACCCGCAATACGAATGAGCCATTTTTTAAAAAATAATATATGTCCGAAAGGATTTCTTTTTACTAATCCCATTTAATTTAATTTTTGAAAAGCAAATGTACTAAAAAAGCAGCTAAAACGCACCATCACCCGAAAGTAACATACTATCTTTAAACTCACTTAACATCATTGCGGTTGCACCCCAAACCACATAATCTTGAATAAAAAAAGCAGGAACTTCTAAATTTTCAGCATAAGAAGTTGACATCTTGGATTTTATTAATGTTTTTTTATCTAAAAGTACGGACATCGGAACTTCTAAAACTTTTTTAACTTCGCGTGCATCTGGTATAAAAAGCGGCGTGTTTTTTACGTAGGCAATATAAGGCTGAACTAAAAAGTTACTTGGCGGAATGTAAACTTCACTCAATGGTTTTATAATTTCAATTGTGTTTTGTAATACACCAACTTCTTCTTCTGTTTCGCGAATAGCGGTATGCATAAGATCTCTATCGTCTTTTTCTACCTTACCACCTGGAAAACCAATTTGCGAAGAGTGCACACCAGGGTAGGAATTACGAACAATTAACACTAAATTTGTTTGCCCATTTTTTGGGTAACATAAAATAAGAACCGCCGCTTTTTTAGGGTTATGCTTTTTATAAAACGACTCTTCCATATAAGAAATACGCTCCAATGGAGCCATTTTTAAATGAGAGGCACTTGCCAGCAAAGGCAACGCTTTTAAAGCAGAAATACGTTCTAGAAACGAAGAAAAAAGCATTTTTTTATTTTAAATATAGTACAAAAAATCGAATTACAAAAATGTATAGTAAAGAGGAAGCCAGAAGAGTTAAAGCAGATTTTTGGGTTGGTTTTGCAGAATCAACCACCAGAAAGTGGATTTTATACGACACAAAAATAAAAGATGTTGCCTTTAAGTTTTATATAGACAACAAAAAAGCGCAGGTGAGTTTAGAAATTGAACCTAAAAATGAAGAGTTACGAATTATTTATTTTCAGAAAATAGAATCGCTTAAAGAGTTACTTTTAGAATACTTGCCAGATGCAATTTTTGAACAAGATCACTACTTGCTAAACGGAAAGGTTTTAAGCAAAATTTGGGTAGAACTTGACAATGTAAGTGTTAACAAAAAAAATACCTGGCAAACCGTTTTTGACTTCTTCATAGAAAAAATGAGTGCTTTTGAATTGTTTTATTATGAACATGAAGATTATATAAAAGATTTAGAAATAAACACCTAAATAAATTATACAACTTATATCTTTAGGTAAGTATAATTAAAAGGGTTTATAAATGTATCTTTTATGTTAAACAGCTAACACTCTACTTTTATTTGAAATTATACATTTGCTTTATAATTTAAAATAAAGACAATGAAAAACATACTTTTTTTTGGTTTACTACTTTTTATAAGTTTAAAAACAAATGCTCAAAGTAATATAAATACTAAAAACGGAATCGCATTAAGCGGATACGATGCAGTTTCGTACTTTGAGAAAAACAAATCCGAAAAAGGAAACCCAAAAATATATGTTGAATTTCAAAACACTAAGTATTTATTTTCGAGCATAAAAAACAAAGAGTTATTTAGTAAAAACCCAAACAAATATTTGCCTCAATTTGGTGGTTGGTGTGCATTTGCAATGGGTGATTTTGGCGAAAAGATTGAAATTAACCCTGAAACATTTAAAATAGTTAACGGCAAATTATACCTTTTTTATAACGCTTACTTTAATAACACTTTAAAAAGCTGGAACAAAAACGAAAGTAAATTATTAGCTAAAGCGAACGAAAATTGGAAAAACTTTAAAAAATGAAAATAAAAGCAAATTTATCATTCGTATTTAGGGTTATTATTGCTCTTATTTTTATTCAAACTCTTTACTTTAAATTTACAGCACACCCCGACTCGGTTTATATATTTAGTAAATTAGGTCTGGAGCCCTTTGGCAGAATTGGACTTGGTGTGATAGAATTAATAACAGCAGTATTATTGGTTAGAAATAAAACGAAACTTTTAGGTATTTTAGCTGCTTTTGGTATAATTAGCGGAGCTTTATTCTCGCACTTCTTAGTGTTAGGTTTTAGTGTTAAAAACGATAATGGTAGCCTATTTAGCTTAGCAATTATTATATTTGTATTATGTATTGCATTACTTATAATGCACAAAAAAGATTTTAAAAACAGTATAAAAACAATAAAATGAAAAATTTAATCTTCTTATTTATCGTTACTTTTGTAACTATTTCATGCCAATCTCAAGATAAAAAAATGGACAAAAACACCGTTACCAAAACAGAAGAACAATGGAAAAAGGAATTAACTCCTGAGCAATATTACGTACTGCGCCAAAAAGGTACAGAACGCGCCTATTCTGGTGAATACGATCAACATTTTGAAAAAGGAGAGTACGTTTGTGCTGCTTGTGGAAATAAACTTTTTACTTCCGATTCGAAATTTAACTCACATTGCGGTTGGCCTTCTTTTGACAAAGCAATAAAAGGATCTGTAAAATACCATAAAGATCTTTCTTTTGGTATGGATAGAACTGAAGTAACCTGTGCAAAGTGCAACGGGCATTTGGGTCATGTTTTTAATGATGGACCAAAAGAAACAACAGGAGAACGTTTTTGCACCAACTCTGTTTCAATAAAATTTATACCAAAAAAATAAATGTTTATACAGGCTATAAAAAATAATATTGAACAGAATATTGCGCTCTTAAATCAAATAAACGACGAGGTTTTAACCACGCATTATAAAGTATTAGGGCAATCTACTATTGGGCAACATTTAAGGCATATAATTGAGTTTTATAATTGCTTATTAGATGGTTACACGTCTAAAACTATAAATTACGACAATAGAAAAAGAGAATTAGCAATTGAAAATAATACTATAATTGCTATTCAAAAACTAAAGCACATTGTTTTAAATCTAGATAAACCCGATAGTACATTAAACCTAATGCAACCTTGTGTTTTAGGAGAACAAATTATAACAACAACATATTACAGGGAATTACTCCATAATTTGGAACATTCCATTCACCACCAAGCCATTATAAAAATAGCGCTTTTAAATAATACATCAATTATTTTACCATCACATTTTGGAGTTGCTCCTTCTACAATAGAACATCAAACAAAATGTGCACTGTAACTTTTATAAAAACCAATAAAGGTGCAATAATAACATCTAATCGCGACGAAAAAATAGTTCGCGCCAAAGCCCTTGCGCCTCAAGAGTATTTAATAAATAATATAAGAGTAACATTCCCCAAAGACCCTCAGGCTGGCGGAACATGGATTGCTCAAACAAATAATACCTGCGTAGTTTTGCTAAATGGTGCAGAAGAAAAACACATTTCAGCTCCACCCTATAGAAAAAGTAGAGGGCAAATTGTTTTGGACTTAATAAGTAGAGATATACTAATTGATTGGCAATTAATAAATTTAGAAAACATTGAACCATTTACATTAATTGTTTATCAAAACGATAAACTTTTTCAATTTAGATGGAATGGAAATGTAAAAAAAAACATAGAATTAGACCCTAACAAAGCATACATTTGGTCTTCTAGCACCTTATATTCTAAGGAAATAAAAACCAAAAGAGAAGAATGGTTTACTGCTTTTTTAAATAAAAACCCACAACCTACTCCCAACCAGTTAATTGATTTTCATTCATTTACAGAAAGCTCAAATATAGAAAACGGCTTACAAATTAATCGAAATAACATTTACAAAACCGTTAGTATTACCCAAATCGAAAAAAACAACTGTACCACAATGAATTATATCGATTTACATTAATGAAACTATTTTTTCACAAACTCACACATTGGGAATATTGGCCGTATCAGGTGGTCTATTTACCTGTTTATTTTCAGTATATATATTACATTTTAAAAACTCGCTCGTTTTTTTATTTTAGTGCCTCAAACCCAACTATAAAAAATGGAGGTTTTTTTATGGAATCTAAAATGGAGATTTACGATTTAATTCCTAAAAAATATTACCCTACTACCCTATTTATAAAACAAAACGAAGTATTAGATACCGTTTTAGATAAAATTTTAAAAACTCAAATAAGTTTTCCTTGTATTGCTAAGCCAGATGCTGGTTTAAGAGGTACTGCTGTTCAAAAATTAGAACAAATTTCAGATTTAAAAAAATACATTGAAAAAGCAAATTTCGATTATTTAATTCAAAATTTAATTCCATATAAAAACGAAATTGGTCTATTTTATGTGCGTTATCCAAATCAAAAAAACGGAACTATTACAGGTATAGTAAAAAAAGAGTTTTTAAGTGTTACTGGTGATGGTAAAAGCACTATAAAAGAGCTAATTTTAAAAAATAAAAGAGCTGCATTTCAATTGAAAATACTTGAGACTGAAATGGAATCGGAAATAAATACAGTTTTAAAAACAAGTGAATATAAAATTTTAGTTCCTTATGGAAATCATTGCAGAGGAGCAAAATTTATAGATGACAGTAATAATATAACTCCGAAATTAATAGAAACAATAGATAGTATTTGCAAACAAATAGACGGATTTTATTATGGAAGATTAGATCTTATGTTTGAAAGTTACGAGCAGCTAGAAAAAGGTGAAAATTTTCAAATTGTTGAAATAAACGGTGCAATAAGCGAACCTACACATATTTACGACCCAGCACATTCCTTGCTATTTGGTTGGAAAACACTACTTAAACATTTTAAACACATGTCGCAGATAAGTATAGAAAACCATAAAAAAGGAAGTGCTTATTTAACCACAAATCAAGGAATTATTGAATGGAAAAAACACCATTCACATTATAACAAGATATTGAACTTTTAAAACTTTATTTTTTTAAATAATCAACTATGTTTTTTTCAATTCGAGTTGGGATATTTGTAATATCAGCTTTAACAAATTTTTCTCCTAAAATCATTTCATAAAGCTCTATATAACGTTCCGATACGGTTTCAATATATGCTTCACTCATTTCTGGAATCTGTTGTCCTTCTTTACCCTGAAAACCATTTTCTATTAACCATTGACGCACAAATTCTTTAGATAATTGCTTTTGTGCTTCTCCTCTATCTTGTCTTCCTTGGTAACCTTCTGTATAAAAATAACGCGAAGAATCGGGTGTGTGAATTTCGTCTATTAAAACAATTTGACCTTCTTTTGTTTTCCCAAATTCATATTTAGTATCTACTAAAATTAAACCTTTTTGAGCAGCAATTTCTGTACCGCGTTCAAATAAAACTCTAGTGTATTTTTCTAAAACTAAATAATCTTCTTCGCTTACAATTCCTTGTGCTAAAATAGCTTCTCTAGAAATATCTTCATCGTGTTCACCATTTGCAGCTTTTGTAGAAGGTGTAATAATTGGTGTTGGAAATTTATCATTCTCTTTCATACCTTCTGGCATTGCAACGCCACACAACATTCTTTTACCAGCTTTATATTCTCTTGCTGCATGCCCCGAAAGGTAACCGCGAATAACCATTTCTACTTTAAAAGGTTCACACAAATGCCCTACAGCCACACTTGGGTCTGGAGTTGCAACCAACCAATTGGGAACAATATCTGCTGTAAGTTCCATAAAACGAGTAGCAATTTGATTTAAAATTTGACCTTTATACGGAATTCCTTTTGGCATAACTACGTCAAAAGCCGATAAACGATCGGTAGCAATCATTACTAATAAATCGTCGTTTATATTATAAACTTCACGAACTTTTCCGTGGTAAACTGATTTTTGACCTGGGAAATTAAAATTGGTTTGGGTAATTGTGTTCATCTGTTGTTGTGTTTGGGCAACAAATATACAAAAGCGAAAGCATATTTTATTACTCTAAAATAACATTTATTGCTATTTATTTTAAACCATTTACCAAGCTATTATTGCTTTATTTTTAGACTTTAAAAACGCATTTGCTTTGCTAAAATGTTTGTTGCCAAACCAAAATCCTCTATTTGCACTTAATGGTGAGGGATGACCCGATAGTAATATTTTATGTTTATTTGCATCGATTAGTTTTGCTTTTTTTTGAGCAAAACCGCCCCAAAGCATAAAAACAATATCTTCATTTTGATCAGACAAAGTTTTAATAATTGCATCTGTAAAATTAGACCAGCCCAGTTTTGCATGGCTGTTGGGCCTTTTTTCTTCTACTGTTAATGTGTTATTAAGCAGCAAAACACCTTGTGCTGCCCAACGTTCTAAATTTCCCGAAAGCGGTAAAGCAACATCTAAATCTGTGGCAACTTCTTTAAAAATATTAGTTAACGAAGGAGGCCATTTTACACCATCGTAAACCGAAAAAGCCAAGCCATTTGCTTGTCCAAAACCGTGGTAAGGGTCTTGACCCAAAATAACCACTTTAATATCTTTAGGATTGCATAGTTTTAAAGCATTAAAAACAAAATCTTTTGGCGGAAAACAAACCGAATTTTGATAGCTGTTTTCCACCGCTACCATTAAATCAGCAATATAAGGTTTTGCTAATTCTGTTTGTAAAAAAGAAGTCCAAGAAATGGGAATCGTATGTAACATGTTTAAACAAGTATTAAAAAAACAAAGATACTTTTAAAATGGGAAAACAACTTTGTACCTTTGTCTATTATTATTCATTTATGATATCCATAACCCAAAAAACAATTCAGGACTTAGAGTTTGATGTAGTTTTAAATACTATTGCAGAGCTTTGTAATACAGATCTTGGTAAAACTGCTGCTTTAGCCATAACACCTTTTAAAGAAAAGGAGGTTTTATTGGTAAATTTAAAGCAAACATCCGAATATGTTTCGTCTTACAGCAACAACAATGCTTTACCCAATCACGGATTTGAAAATTGCAATACCGAACTTAAAATGTTGGCTATTGAAGACAGCTCTTTGGAATTAAATGGTTTTAGAAAAATAAATCAGCTTACACAAAGTACCCTTTTATACATCGATTTTTTAAAGAAATTTAAAGAGTATTATCCGCAATTACATGCTACATCTACTGTTTTAGATTACGAAAAAAGTATTTGCCAAAACATTGATTTTATTATTGACAAGTTTGGCGAGGTAAAAGACAATGCTTCTTTAGATTTAAAACACATTCGCATTGGTATTAATGGTATAAGAGGCAAAATAAACCAAAGTTTTGGAATGGCATTAAGCCAATACAACAGCGCTGGATATTTAGACGACATAAGAGAAACTGTTATAGAAAACCGTAGGGTTTTAGCGGTTTTAGCTATGTACAAAAAAAAGGTGAAAGGTAGTGTAATGGGCAGTTCTAAAACAGGAAGTATTGTTTATATAGAACCCGAAGCGGCATTGCGTTATTCACGAGAATTAAACCAATTAGAACAAGAAGAAAGAGATGAAATTGCTAAAATTTTAAGGCAATTAACCAATACAATTCGACCATTTCATAGCACAATTATAAGTTATCAGAACTTTTTAGCTTTTATAGATGTAACGGCAGCAAAAGCAAAATATGCGAATAAAATAAACGGAATTTTACCCGAAATAAATAACGATAAAACACTGTTTTTTAGAGAAGCCTATCACCCAACGTTATATCTAAATAACAAAGCAAAAAATACCAAAACGTTTCCTCAAACTATAGAGTTAAAACAAGACAACCGAATTATAGTAATTTCGGGACCAAATGCAGGTGGAAAAAGTATTACTTTAAAAACAATTGGTCTTTTGCAATTGATGCTGCAAAGCGGAATTTTAATTCCGGTTCACGAACGCAGTACCACCTTTTTATTCGATAGAATTTTAACCGATATTGGAGACAATCAATCCATAGAAAACCATTTAAGTACCTACAGTTATCGACTTAAAAACATGAATTATTTTTTAAAGAAGTGTAATAAAAAAACACTCTTTTTAATTGATGAATTTGGAACTGGTTCCGACCCCGAATTGGGTGGTGCTTTAGCCGAAACTTTTTTAGAAGAGTTTTATGCACGTGAGGCATTTGGAATAATTACAACTCACTACTCTAATCTTAAAATTTTAGCCAACGAACTGCCTTTTGCAACCAATGCAAACATGCTTTTTGACGAAAAAACATTAGAACCTTTGTATAAACTACATTTAGGTCAGGCCGGAAGTTCGTTTACGTTTGAAGTTGCACTTAAAAACGGCATTCCGTTTGGTTTAATAAACCGTGCAAAAAAGAAAATAGAAAAAGGCAAAGTACGTTTTGACAAAACCATTGCTACCTTACAAAAAGAACGTTCTAAACTAGAAAAAACGTCTCAAAATTTAAAAGAAGAAGAAAGCAAAGCCCGTGAGGAAGGTCAAAAAATGGAAGCTATAAATGCTAAAATAAAAGACAAACTAGAGCGCTATCAAGAATTATACGATAGCAACCAAAGACTCATTTCTTTAGGAAGTAAGTTAGATGATATGTCGGCTAAATATTTTAATTCTAAAAATAAAAAAGTACTTATAGGCGATTTTTTAAAAGTAGTTGAAGTAGAAAATTCTAAAAGAATTAAGCTAGCTCCTAAAGAGAAAAAAATAAAAGAAAAAATAGAACGAGAAGTTAAAGCCGAGGTTGAAGTAAAAGTTGAAAAAATAAGAGTAGAGAAAAAAGAGAAGAAAGCAAAAGCTAAAAAAGAAGAAGAAAACAAACCGCAGGTTACTTTAAAAATTGGCGATAGAGTTCGAATGCTAAACGGTAAAGCGGTTGGAACTTTAGAAAAAATAGAGAAAAACAAAGCAACTGTTAATTATGGTGTTTTTACATCTAAAGTTTCTTTGTTGGAGTTAGAATATGTTCAACCAAAATAAATGATTTTACCCGAAAACAAAATAGTAGTTTTATTTGATGGCGTTTGCAACTTGTGCAATGCGGCGGTGGATTATATTATAAAACACGATAAAAAAGAGCTTTTTGTTTTTGCTGCTTTAACATCTGAAACAGGGAAAACAATTTTAGAAAATCATAAAATAGACCCCATAAAAACCGATTCTATTGTTTATTATAATCCAAAAAAAGACAAAATAGCAATAAAAGCAGAAGCAGCTTTACAAATTGCAAAACAACTAAGCGGAATTGCTCGTTTATTGCCTTTTTTTAGTTTTATTCCTTTAAAATGGCAAAACCGTATTTATGATTTTGTTGCCAAAAACAGATACAATTGGTTTGGCAAAAAAGAAAGTTGCAGGTTGCCTTCACCAGCAGAAGTAAAACGCTTTTTATAATTAATATAAAACGGTATTAATTACTTCAAATTCGGTAGGTTTATCTTCTAAAGGAAAATATTTTAAAAGTACTTGTCCCCATAATTTACCGTTAGAAAATTCGGCAATTACCCAGCGGTGATTTATAAACTCAATAGTATTTATAAGGTATTTTTTTTCAATAGAAGCATCGTTATAGGTAACTAATTTATTGCCCTCTGTGCTGGCATTTAAATCTTTAATTTCTTTAGTTACTTTGTCCATTACTTTGCGGTAATCCATATTTTTATCAAACAAGTATTCTTGCGCATAACTGTCTTCGTTTAATGTAAAAAACTTGCTTTGCGACATTCCTTGTAACGAATCTTTTAAAGCTGCTAATTGTTCTTTTTTCAGCACAACCTCAGCTTCTTTAGCTTTTATCATTTTAGTTGCGTTAACATACTGAAAAACGTTGTATAACAAGGAGAACAACAAGGCGTAAGCAATAATATTTTTTTTCATTTTTAGTCTATTGTAATTTCTAAATTATCGTAAGCTACTTTTATATTTTTGGGCAGCTTAGCTTCTATTTCGTCATGAAATCCAAAGGTAAAACTTATATGTGTTAAATAAGTAATTTGCGGATTAACTTTTTCAACAAAAGCCAACATTTCGTCTAAATTAAAATGCGAATGATGC
The DNA here is from genome assembly GCA_965662615.1 of Flavobacterium sp. Classification (GTDB taxonomy): domain Bacteria; phylum Bacteroidota; class Bacteroidia; order Flavobacteriales; family Flavobacteriaceae; genus Flavobacterium. The sequence continues at coordinate 5,483 of CBFIIG010000030.1, read as the reverse complement.
TCTCTTTCGTGTAAACAATTTACAATTAAAACCGAACAGTTTTTAATTTTTTCAATTTGGTCCTCTTCCATTGTTTTAACATCGGTTAAATAGACCACTTTATTAATTTTAAAACCAAAAACTTGCAAATTACCGTGTAAAGCGTCAATTGGCTCAACAAGTGTATTGTTAATTTTAAACGGAGTATTTTTTAAAATAGTGTTTTTTTGTACAGATGGCGCTCCAGGATATTTATTTTCATCGCTAAAAATATAATCAAATCGCACACTTAAGTTGTCTAAAACCCTTTGGTGTGCATAAAATGGCAAAGCACCTTGTTTAAAAAAATAAGGTCTAATATCGTCTAAACCAGCCGTGTGGTCGGCATGTTCATGTGTAAGCAAAAAAGCATCTATTTGTTCACAACCGCTACGTAACATTTGCTGCCTAAAATCGGGGCCACAATCAATAACAATTGAACTGTCTTGTGTTTTTATCCAAACCGAAACACGTAAACGCTTGTCTTTTAGGTTTGTACTTAAACAAACAGGATCTTTACTCCCAATTACGGGAATTCCTTGTGAAGTACCTGTACCTAAAAAATAAAGTTTCATGTCTGTAGTTATTTCACAAAAATAACATAAAATTTTATAAAATAAGTATTGAAATTAGTAACTTTGAGCCATAAATAGTAATAATGGAAAGAGAATTTTCGGATATAAAGTTAGCAGGAGATAAAATCATAGAGCATATACCTTCAATAAAGGACAAAGCTTTACGAATAAATTTAAACGATAACATTTACGGTACTTTTGCAGAAATTGGTGCGGGACAAGAAACGGTTCGTCATTTTTTTAGAGCCGGTGCTTCATCTGGTACTATTGCAAAAGCCATGTCTGCCTATGATAAAGCGTTTAGTGATGCCATTTATGGTATTGAAGACGATGGTAGATATGTTACCGAAAGTAGGTTGCGTAAAATGCTTAAGCACGAAACGCAACTTATAGAGCAGCGATTAGACCGAGATACGCACCCAGACAAATTGTTTTTTAGTTATGCAAACACTGTAGCAACTATAGATTTTGCTAAGAAATTTAAAGGACACGGTTGGGTTGGAATCAATTTTCAAGTGAATCCAAACGAAGCGTATAACGAAATTATCCTTCACATTCGTTTTAAAGAAACAGATGCCAAGCTGCAACAAGAAACGTTGGGAACTTTAGGAGTTAACCTTATTTATGGTGCTTTTTACAAACACAACGATCCTAAAAAGTTACTTCGCTATTTATACGACCATTTAGACAAAGACCAAATTGAAATTGACTCAATAAACTTTTCTGGCCCTTGTTTTGAAAATGTAGATAACCGTTTAATGAGTTTACAACTGGTTAAAAACGGAATGACAGATGCCGTTATGTTTAACCCAGAAGGGAAAAACATATTGCCTGCAGCTGTACTTTATAAAAAGAATATTTTGGCTTTACGTGGTAGCTTTAGACCCGTAACCAAAGTAAACCAAGACATGTTTCAGCGTTCGTATGAAATGTATATCGAAGAAAACAAGGTAGATAAAGACAACACCTATGTAATTTTCGAAATAACATTGTCCAACCTTCGTTCGGAAGGAGAAATTGACGAACGTGACTTTATGGACAGAGCCGAGTTGCTTTGTGCCTTAGGACATACGGTAATGATATCTAATTTTCAGGAATATTATAAAGTAGTAGAGTATTTTTCTACATTTACAAAAGCCCGAATGGGCTTAGCAATGGGTGTAAACAACCTTATTGATATTTTTGACGAAAAGTATTATCGTCACTTATCTGGTGGAATTTTAGAAGCGTTTGGTAAATTATTCTACCGCGATTTAAAAGTATATTTATACCCTATGGAAGGTGAAGATGGAGAAATAATTGACTCTCAAAACCTAAAAGTACACCCACGTATGAAAGAACTTTACAAGTTTTTTGCCTACAATGGTAAAGTAGTTGATTTAAAAGATTACGATAAAAATAATTTAAAAATATTCTCTAGAGAAGTTTTAAAACAAATTTGTAGTAACGAAACGGGTTGGGAACACAACTTACCCGATGGAACCGCAGAATTAATAAAAGATCATAATTTATTTGGCTTTTTAGAACATTGCGAGAGATAAAAAACAAAATTATAAACCTCAATTTTTGAGGTTTTTTTTATACCTAATTGTCATTTAAAAAATAATCCAAACGTTCGGATAAGCGATCGTTTAAATTGGGTTTTAAAGCCATAAACTGAGACCTGTATTCGTCTTGATGAATATAGGTTCTTATGTATTGCTTTGCATATTTAACCGCCTGCCATTTGTGATGTAACGACAAATCTAAAAGCGCTGTAAACACCTCATCTGTTGTAATTGAAAAATACAACAGCGTTTCTAAGGCATTTTGCCTCACCGAAGCTTCGTAAGGTGCATTTGCCATTTCAATTAACTGGTTTTGATACAATGCACGCTCATTAGTTCCATTGGCATTTGTAGCCAGTTGCAAAGCCAAATATGCCAATTTTAAATTATACTGATGCCCTGTTTTTGTGCTTGCCCAAGCTAAGTATTTTGCTCTGTCTTCTGGAAAATTAGACCACAAACGCAATAAGGCAATTTCTTGCGTGGTATAAGATGCGTCTTCTAATAAGGTTTCGAAAGCCGTTTTATATTCAAACGGAATTTGAGATGTGGTTTGAACCAAAGCTTGTCGTAACGGAATAGAATTTGAAGCCAAAGCCACGTCTATAAATTCTTGTTTTAAAGTAAAAGATACACTTTCTAATTGGTATAAAATTTCTTGTTTTATGGGATAGTAACAATCTGATGAGAACAATTCTAAAAAAATATCTTTTTTTGCACTAAAATCGGTATTTTGTAAAGCTTGCACTTTTTGCATTTGTTGTATAAAACGACTGTTTTTTAAAGCCGAAAACGCTTCATTTGCATCAAAAATGGCAGATTTTAACCATTTATCCTCAAAAGCGGCTGTGTTAAATTTAGAAACGCGATTAATTTCTTTTAGAAAATCTGACGTTTCAACCGAACTAAATTCACCTTTTTTAAGGTAGCGTTTCACCGCTTTATCAAACTTTTTAGCTCCAACTCCATTTCTTAAAACATGCAAAGCCCAAGCCCCTTTTTTATAAAAAGTAAGTGAACTGGCATTTTTATTTTGCAACGGAATAGTGTCGTATTGCTGAGCAGCATTGAGTTGCTCTGCCATTTCCCACATTTTATAATCAAAATAAGATGTACAAAATAAATCTTCTTCTACCAAAAGAGCGTAATACGTAGCAAAACCTTCGTGCAACCAATGATGATTACTGTTTTTTGCAGTAATTAAGTTACCAAACCATTGGTGAGCCAATTCGTGAGCATTTACATTTACATAGTTTTTATCGTTAAAAGCAATGCTGTCCACCACAAAATCTTGCGAAAATATAGTAGCCGTTGTATTTTCCATACCCGCATATAAAAAATCTCTAACAGGTACTTGTCTATACACTTCCCAAGGGTACTTCACTCCTATTTTATTTTCTAAAAAATTAAAAATTTGAGGCGTGTAACGATACGTTGTTTCTAGTTTATTTTTATCCTTAAACGGAATATAATATTCAAGCTTAGTACCTTTTTTTGTAATTGCTTCTTGTTTATAAAACTCACCAATAGCCAACATAACCAAGTAAGAACTCATTGGTTTTTTCATTTTATACGAAAAAGTAGTGCTGTCATTTGATATAGTTTTATCAACTAAAACTCCGTTTGATAATACCTGATACCCATTTTTATACACAACCGAAATATCAAAAATCAGCTTCTCATTTAAATCATCAAAACTAGGCAGCCAATGGCTGGTGTTTTTACCTTGCCCTTGTGTCCAAATTTGCAAGTCTAAACCCGAACCATTAAAATATAAGGTTTGTTTTGGCGTAGCAGAATAGCTAAAAGAAATATAGTTTTTACCTTTTATAAGTCCATTATAAAAAGCCAGTTTATTGTTTTTATACTCAAATTTAGTTTCTTTATTATTTACCCTTACGTTAGTAAACTGCATGTTAACAGCATCTATAAAAACTGTATCAATTTTTTTAGTAATTTCTAAAGTATAACGTAAATCGCCACTAATGGATTTATTAATTGCGTTAGGAGAAACGTTAGCTTGTAAATGAGTAAAGTTAGCCTGAGCAATTAAATACTGACAAAAAAGAAGTAAAAAAAGAGTTGTAAAACGCATATTTAAATATAAAGCACGAAGATAATTGATTTATTTTACTTCTGTTTTATAAAACAGGTTCTATAGTATTTAAAAACTATTTAAAAAGTCAACAGCCTATCAAATTAAGACATTTAATGTGATTTTTATATTAAATGAAAGAAAAGTAACTATTTAATTTTTAAAATAAAGAAAAGTTGTATATATTTGGTAATATAAATAAGTTACAAGTAATTTAAATTAAAATCTTTAATTAACTAAATACGGAAAAACATGAAAGAAAAATTAAAACAAATTCCGAAAGCTATTTTGCTTTTACTAATTCTAATCTTTTTTAGCTGTACAAAAGATTATCTTGAAAATAACTTTGAGACAAATCAAATTAATCAAAACTATAATTTTAAAAAAATTAGCTATAGTCAGGTTAAAGAAAACACGAAAGCATTTGAAAAATTATTAAACGTAAACAATAATCAATCACAAGTATTATATAGAGGAGTTTATAATGAAGATTTTGGTGTATTTGTTGATACAACAGAAATCATATTTATTGAAGCTGAAAACTATCACTCTATTACATTTAAAATAATAAATCAAAATAGTGAAGAAGATTATAAAATAGAGAACCTTGTACTAAATTCAAAGAATAATGGCGATTACGATACTTTTATTACTGAATACAATCTTACTCAACAAGATATAATGAGCCTTGAAAATGGAGAAAATATTATTAATAAAACTCCATCTGCGATTACTAAAATTGAAGGGCAAAATAGATTTGGATTAATAGGCAACGAAACTGATTGTTTGTCAATTGAAACAATTAGTAGATTCGTTTGCCGAAATGGTCAAGGTAATATTATAAATACAACAAATGAAGTAGATGGTGATTGTGTAGGTATGTCATGGGAAATCACTTCTCAAGTTTTAATTATTGATGCCGATTGTCTAAATGGTGGAGCAGGTTCTAGTGGAATTAATGACGGAGGTTATGATAGTGGAAATCCCGATAACGGAGGTGGTTTCCCAACTAGTGGTAATAATAACGGGGATAATAATGGCACAACTATTGGAGGAACTAACAGTAATAATAATGGTAACAACCTAACAAACCCACCTGAAAATACAAATCCTGATAGTAACCAAGATATATCAGACGAAAATAATCCTATACTTACAACGCCCTCATTAGGAAGTTTAAAAAACAATCCTTGCAATGAAATTAATAAAATATCTGTAAAACCTCAATTTTTTTCAAAAATGAACATT
>CBFIIG010000029.1:0-15768 GCA_965662615.1 Flavobacterium sp. | reverse complement strand
AAGTTAATGTAACTTTAGACCTTGTAAACGTAGTAGATGACAAAGTAAAAGTAACACTTTTAACTCCAAAATTTAATACGCCAACAGCTACTTTTAACATGCCTAAAATTGTGCCAGGTACTTACTCATCTGATGATTATGGTAAATTTATAGAAGATTTTAAAGCATTTGATGAAAAAGGAAATGCCTTAATGGTTACTAAAAAAGACGTGAATAGTTATATTATTTCTTCGGCAGAAAAACTAAACAAAGTAACTTACTTAGTAAACGACACGTACGATAACGAAAAATCGATGGCTTTTGGTGGTGAAGATATTTTCTCGCCAGCAGGAACCAATATTTTAAAAGACAAAAACTTTGTATTAAATACACACGGTTTTGTTGGTTATTTTACAAATAAAGAAGAAACTCCGTACACAATGACTATTCTTCACCCAGAAAGTTTAACGGGAGTTTCGGCAATGACCGACTTAGACAATAGCACAACAAGTGACGTATTTAAAATGCCTAAATATGCTAAATTGGTAGAGATGCCATTGATGTATGCTAAGCCAGATGTAACTACTTTTATGGTAGATGATATGGAAATTATTATTAGTGTATATTCGCCAACAGGTAAATATAAAGCGGCTGATATTACACCAAATATGGAAGCTATGATGAAAGCTCAAAAAGCCTTTTTAGGTGATTTTGATGCAACTAAAAAATACGCCATTTTACTTTATTTATCGGAAATGGGTGCTAACGATGCAAAAGGATTTGGGGCTTTAGAACACCCAACTTCTACTACGGTTGTAATGCCCGAAACAATGAGCTTAGAAATGCTACAAAATCAATTGAAAGATGTAGTTTCACACGAGTTTTTTCACATTGTAACACCTTTAACGGTTCATTCTGAAGAAATTGAAAACTTTGATTTTAACACTCCAAAAATGTCTGAACATTTATGGATGTATGAAGGAGTTACAGAATATTTTGCTAATTTGTTTCAAGTAAATCAGGGCTTAATTACCGAAGAAGATTTCTATAAAAGAATGACTGAGAAAATTGAGCAAGCAGCTGCAATGAATGATAATATGAGTTTTACTAAAATGAGTAAAAACGTTTTAGAACAACCCTATAAAGACGAGTACCTTAACGTATATCAAAAAGGAGCCTTAATTGCAATGTGTGTAGATATTCTTATTAGAGAAGAAAGTAATGGAGAAAGAGGTATTTTAAACCTAATGGAACAACTTTCTAAAGAGTACGGAACTGCAAAAGGTTTTAAAGACAGTGAATTATTTGACAAAATTACAAGTTTAACTTATCCTAGTGTTGGTGCATTTTTAAACAAATATGTAGCGGGTGACACACCTATTCCTTATGTAGAATTCTTTGCAAAAATGGGTGTTACAAAAAGTAACTACGAAAAAACATCAAACCCTTGGTTAAAAGGTCAAATGCCATATATTACAATTAATCCAAGTACAAACGAAATTGTAGTATTGCCTAATACTGATCTAAACGTGTTTTTTAACTCTTTAAACATTAAAGGAAAAGACGTTTTAGTTGCTATAAACGGAACAAACTACAACAAAGACAATGTAATGGATATGGTGATGAGTAGTGAAGAATGGGAAATTGGCGACGATATTAATGTAAAAATTAAAAGAGACGGCAAAGAAATGGAAATGAATGGAAAAGTTCAATTGCCTACTGAAACCAAAGAAGGTTATACTGCTTCTGACAATTCTAAAAAAGAAATTAGAAACGCTTGGTTGAAAAACTAAGTATTTAAAAACGTTTATAAATCCTCATAACTTCGTTTAGTTATGAGGATTTTTTTATTTAATTTGCAGCAAATTGAAAAATATGAAAACGCCACCTTTTTTTACAGATGACGCAATTGTTTTTGGAATACTAATGACTCTTTTAGGCTTGGTGTTTTATACCTCTAGTAGTTCTAAAACCCAATGGACAAAATTCTACAAAGTAGTACCCGCTTTATTGCTTTGCTATTTATTACCCGCAATATTAAATTCGTTTAATATTATTGCACCCGATTGGAAAACGGTTGCAACAGACGGCTCTGTAACAGAACACAAGTCACAAATTTACTTTATAGCCAGTAGGTATTTGCTACCGGCATCACTTGTTTTAATGACATTGAGTATTGACTTAAAAGCGCTTTTAAATTTAGGTTCTAAAGCACTAATTGTATTTTTAGCGGGTAGTGTAGGAATAATAATTGGGGGACCAATTGCTATTTTAATTGTATCTGTATTTTCTCCAGAAACTGTTGGTGGAGCCGATTTTGATGCTGTTTGGAGAGGACTTACCACTTTAGCCGGTAGCTGGATTGGTGGTGGTGCAAACCAAGCCGCAATGTTAGAAATATTTAAATACAACCAAGAAAAATATGGCGCTATGGTATTGGTTGATATAGTTATTGCCAATTTAGGAATGGCATTTTTATTATACGGAATTGGCAAAAAAGAAACCATTAACCGTTGGTTAAAAGCCGATAATTCGGCAATTAGTGAGCTACAAGAAAAAGTATCAAGCTACGAGGCATCTGTTTCTAGAAATCCTAGTTTAAACGATTATATACTAATGCTAGCTGTTGCTTTTGGTAGTGTTAGTTTTGCACATTGGGGTTCTCAGTTTATGGCAACATTTTTAAGCGATACCTTTGAAAGTGTTCGAGACCCAAAAAGCTTTGCAGCTACCTTTGGCGGTACTTTCTTTTGGTTAATAACAATTGCCACATTTATAGGTATAGCACTCTCCTATTCGCCTTTAAAAAAGTTAGAAGGTGCAGGAGCAAGTAAACTCGGTAGTGTATTCATATATATTCTGGTAGCTTCTATTGGTATGAAAATGGACTTAGGAGCTGTTTTAGACAATCCAGGCTTAATTTTAGTTGGTTTTATTTGGATGTGTATTCATTTTATAGTGATATTTGCGGTAGCAAAATTAATAAAAGCACCCTACTTTTTTATAGCAGTGGGAAGTCAGGCCAATGTGGGCGGAGCAGCCTCTGCACCCGTAGTTGCAACGGCATTTCATCCTTCGCTAGCAAGTGTAGGTGTATTATTAGCTATTTTTGGATATATAGTAGGTACAGGTGGTGCTTTAATCTGTGCATATTTAATGGAAATTGCAGCACCAATTAATTAATAAAATCAAACCAAAATAATGAAAAGAATTATTACATCGTTAGCCTTTTTGGCACTTTTAAACAGTTGTACCGAAGAAGTTACATCAAAAGGATTACTATTAAGTGGAGAAGTTGAAGGATTAAACCAAGGTAAATTATATTTTAAACACATACAAGATACTAGTCTGGTTACTTTAGACAGTATAATTATAAAAGGAGATTCTAAGTTTCAGGTTAATTTAGCACTTACAGAACCCGAAATGATTTATGTGTTTTTAGATAGAGGCGAAACGCAATCTTTAGACAATAGTTTATCGTTTTTTGCAGAACCAGGAACTATGACTTTTAAAACTAGTTTAGAAGAGTTTTATGCTCAAGTAGAAGTAACAGGATCAAAAAACCAAAAAGTATTAGAAGAGTTTAATGAGATGAATAACAAGTTTAAAAACCAAAATTTAACTTTAATTCAGAAAAACATAGAAAACCAAATTAAAAAGGATGTTGTTTTACAAGATAGTATTGACAAAGCAGCTGAAATGCTAAAAATTCGTCAGTACCGTTTTACTGCAAATTTCACTATTAACAAAAAAGATTTTGAAGCTGCACCTTATATTGCACTTACCCAAATAACCGATATTAACACTTCGTATTTAGACACTATTTATAGTAGTTTAATTCCAAAGGTTAAAAAATCAAAATACGGAGTAGAGTTAAACCGTTTTATAAACGAAAGAAAGCAAAACGAAGAGTAGATTTTGACAAAATAAATGAATAAAAAAAGCACCTAAGTTAGGTGCTTTTTTTTAGAGCCGATAGAGGGACTCGAACCCACGACCTGCTGATTACAAATCAGCTGCTCTAGCCAGCTGAGCTACATCGGCCTCTTTATTGCGGTGCAAATATAGATTTGTTTTTTTTATTTCCAAAAGAAAATTTCAAAAAAAATCAATCTTTTTTTACTTCAATTCATTCAGTTTTCCAACCAATTGATTAGCAGATGCTTCGAAGTCAGATTGAACTGCTTTAAAGTGTGCTTTTTTATTTTCTACGTCTTTTTGGTTTAAACGAGTCATGTAAGTATCGAAAGTATCAAACACCTCATCAAGTAAAGCTTCTGATTCTTCAGTAGGCTTACCTGCAGTTGTCATTTCCCACACGTACACTATGTTGATGATATCACCTAATACATAGTTTATTTCTTTTTTCAAGTTCTTAACGCTTGCCATCTTATTTCTATTTTTAATTAAAGTGCAAAATTACACATTAAATGTTTACAAATTCAATTTAAATTGATATTTCTAATAAAGTTGCTTCACCTTTTAAAACCAATGATTCCATTACAGCAGGGATTAATAAAGTATCTCCCTTTTTATACTCTAAAAAAACTTCGTCACAAACTATAGAAAAAGCACCAGAAGTACACATAAAAACCGTAAACGCTTCTTGTTTTTTTTGCCAATTATACATACCCGAAAGTGGTATTAATTGAGTTTTAAAATAAGGACAATCTACTACTAAGTTCGAATAATTTGAAACAGTTGGATAGTTTATTTTTGATTCTGTTTTATTAAAGTTAATAGCGTCTAATGCCAAAGAAGTATGTAACTCTCTCCCGTTGCCAGATGCATCTACCCTGCCCCAATCGTAAAGTCGATAGGTTACATCACTGGTTTGCTGAATTTCTGCTAAAACCACACCCGCACCTATTGCATGTATTGTACCAGTTTCTATAAAAAAAACATCACCCTTTTTAACAGGTATTTCTTCTAACAAATTTACTAAAGTGTCATTGGCTAAATGTTCTAAATAGTCTTTTTGGTTGCTATTTTCTTTAAAACCAACTATTAATTTAGCACCTTCATCGGCTTGCATAACATACCACATTTCTGTTTTACCAAAAGAATTGTGACGTACTTTAGCCAACTCATCGTTCGGATGCAGTTGTATAGATAAGTCTTCTTTAGCGTCAATAAATTTAAAAAGTAAAGGGAAATTTTCGCCATAGCGTTGAATTACTAAGCGTCCTAAAACTTCTTTCGGATGAGTTGCAATAACTTCAGTAAGAGTTTTTCCTTTAAAAATACCATTCGAAACAACACTTACATCATTTGGAACTGATGATAATTCCCAACTTTCGCCGGCTTCGTTAGTTGATAGTTCTTTGTTTAAAAGTGAATTTAACTTCGTACCACCCCAAATACGGTGTTTTATAATCGGTTCAAAAGAAAGTGGGTACATCTGTTATAATTTTAGCAAATATCTTAAAAATAATTTTAATCAAGAAAACAATCTGTTAACCGTTTAAAATTAATTTCTTAGCATGTTCAATGTGTTTATTTGCATTCATAGAATTAAAAACAGATACTATTTTCCCGTCTGGGTTAACAATATAGGTTACCCTACCTGGTAAAAGCCCGAAAACTGAGCGAGGTACACCAAAAAGTCTTTGCAGTTTTTTATTACCATCAGACAATAAAATAAAGGGCAACTTATGTTTAACGGCAAACTTATCGTGAGAAGCTTCAGAATCTGAACTTATCCCAACTACCTCAGCACCTGCAACTTTAAAATCTTCATAAATATCTCTAAAGCTACACGCTTGTGCAGTACAACCTGGCGTAAAATCTTTTGGATAAAAATAAATCACAGCCCATTTGTTTTTTAATTCCGATGAATTAAAAGGGGTTCCATTTTGAGTTATACCTCTAAATTCTGGCATTGCATTACCTTCTTTTAAAATCATAACTACAGTCCTTTATAAGTTACAAAATTACGTGCCGTTTCGTATAAAACTACTTCTAAATCCATTCTAGAGTCAATGTGTTTGCGCAATTTATGCCATATAACATAAGCTATATGCTCTGCAGTTGGATTTAAATCCTTAAAATCCTCAACATCTAAATTAAGGTTTTTATGGTCGAACTCTTTTTCTACATGTAATTTAATTAAATCTGAAAGTATTTTAACATCTATAACAAACCCCGTTTCTGGATCTACTTCACCTGTTACATTAACAATTAAATCATAATTATGTCCATGGTAATTAGGGTTATTGCATTTACCAAAAACAGCATCGTTTTTTTCCATAGACCAATCGGATCTATACAAACGGTGCGCTGAATTAAAGTGGGCTTTTCGTGAAACGGTAACTATCATAATTTGGGGTTTATAGTTCTTCTAAATGGTGATAAAATTCTTCAAAAATAATGGTAAACCAAGCAGTATATTCATTTGGGTTTTCTTGCATATCTGCTTTTACTGCTTCTATACTCATCCATTTCCAGCTTTCTACTTCGTCTGGATTTATATTTGGCTCTTCGTTTGAATAACCTACCATAACATGATCTAATTCATGTTCTGTTAAACCGTTATCAAATGGTGCTTTATATATAAAATGAAAGTGTTCTTTAAGTGGAGTTGTAAAACCCATTTCTTCAAAAAGACGTCGCGATCCCGCTTCTAAATTCGATTCTCCCGCTCTTTGATGACTGCAACACGTATTGGTCCACAACAAAGGTGAATGGTATTTATGAGCTGCTCTTTGCTGCAACATAATTTCATTCTTACTATTTAATACAAAAACCGAAAAAGCCCTGTGAAGCAAACCTAATCGATGTGCTTCCATCTTTTCCATTAAACCAATTGGCTCATCATTTGTATCTACTAAAATTACTTTTTCTTCCATTTTTTTAAATATGACTCAAAAATACAAAAAAAGTAGCATTTATGAGCTGTATAATATTTTTAGTGAAAGTTTAACTACTGTTTGATTGAAAGAACGTGTTTTAAAAAATAAAGTAAAATATAATTTATTTTGAGAAACTATCTGCAATTTGCTCCGCGCATTTTTCACCATCAATGGCTGCCGAAATAATTCCGCCTGCATAACCAGCTCCTTCACCACAAGGGTAAAGTCCTTTAATCTGAAGATGTTCTAATGTTTTTGCATCTCTGGGAATTCGAACTGGTGATGACGTTCTACTTTCGGGAGCGTGTAGAATGGCATCATTGGTTAAATAACCTCTCATTGATTTTCCAAAAGCTACAAAACCTTCTCTAAGTGTTTGTGTAATTTCATTAGGAAAAACGGTACCTAATTCCACAGAAGTTGTACCCGGAACATAAGATGTTTTTGGTATAGAAGATGAAACTGTTTTATTTGTAAAATCGATCATTCGCTGTGCGGGAACACGCTGGGTTTCTCCCGCTACTTGCCATGCTTTTTGTTCAATACTTTTCTGAAAATCCAGTCCTGCCAAAGGACCACGCTTTTTAAACGGTTCAAAATCTTCCAGTCGTAATTCTACCACAATACCCGAATTTGCCGTTGCTTGATCTCTTTTTGAAGGCGACCAACCATTAGTAACCACTTCGCCAGGTGCTGTTGCACAAGGAGCAACCACGCCACCCGGACACATACAAAAAGAATACATTCCTCTACCATTTACCTGTTTAACAATACTGTAAGGTGCTGGAGGCAAAAAGGCACTTCTGTAATCGCAACTGTATTGTATTTGATCTATTAATTGCTGCGGATGCTCAGCTCTTACACCTAAAGCAAAAGGTTTTGCTTCTATAAAAACTTCTTTTTTGTATAGTAATTCAAAAATATCACGTGCCGAATGTCCTGTTGCCAAAATTACTTTTTGAGCATTAATAATAGTTTCATCGGCTAAAACAACCCCTTGCACTTCATTGTCTTTTATAATAATATCATCTACTCTACTTTCAAAAAGCACTTTACCACCACTAGCAATAATTTGCTCTCTAATGTCTTGTATAATTTGTGGCAACTTATTGGTTCCAATATGCGGATGTGCTTCCACTAAAATTTCGGGAGTAGCACCAAAACCAACTAATAATTCTAACACTCTATTTACATCGCCACGTTTTTTAGAACGGGTATATAATTTGCCGTCAGAATACGTTCCTGCGCCGCCTTCTCCAAAGCAGTAATTACTATCTGGATGCACCAAATGATCAACATTTATAGCTTTTAAATCTCTTCTTCTGCCTCTAACATCTTTTCCTCTTTCTAAAACAATGGGTTTTAAACCCAATTCTATTAATCGAAGAGCAGCAAATAAACCTGCAGGCCCAGCACCTACAACAATTACTTCTTGCTTATTAGACACATCTTTGTACTCTGGTAATTCAATTTTTGAACTAGTTAAAGGTTCATCATTTAAAAAAACAGCTACTTTTAAATTTATTTTAATAGCACGTTGTCTGGCATCAATAGAGCGTTTTAAAACTTGAATATGTTGTATGTCGTTTTTTTGCAGTTGCAAATGCTTGGCAACCGATTGCTTTAAAAGTAAAGCATCTGCAGCAATTTCTGGAGCAACTTGTAATAATGATTCTATGGGCATTTTTAGGTATGTTATTTATTTTTTTGCTTTAAAGCATAAAGAGCAAATGAGGTTAACCAGTGTTCACCTTCATAATTTCCGTCGTTTAATTGATCAATCGCAGCATCAAAGTGCGTTTGCGCTAAGGAATTTAAATGCCCTAACTCATTTGGATAATGTTTAGCCAATGAAAACATATTCCAAGCTCTAGAAAAGTTTAAACCGTCTAAATGCACCAAATGCCCATCGGTTCTGTCTGAAACTTTTGCCACTTCCCAGCTAAAATTTTTCATAAATAATGGTTTTGCAAATTTTTTGCCCCAACTTAAAAAAGCGTCTTTGTTTAAAACCCGGTTCATAAGTGCTAACTCTTCTAAAAAAGGAGAAAGGAAATCGGTTCCGCTAGGTTCTAAATGAAACGGATACGCAGCATCATTTAAAAATAAACGCTTAGCAGCTGTACTTATTGCATTTTGCAAGTCTGTGTTTTCAGCAAAAACGGCATAATCCCAAGCAAAATTAAGTCCAAAAGCGGTATTAGAATGCGTACCATTTCGAAGTGGATAATTTAATTTGGGTAAAAATTCTATGTAACGTAAAATTATTAAATCGCTTAATGGTTTTAAATTTTTAGCCAATTCTAAAGCATAACTGTCTTTAGATTGTTCTAGCTCCAATTGGAGTTGCAAAAGCCAATTCCAACCATAGGTTCGCTCGAAACTGTAATTTTCTTTTTTAGAAAAATAAACGAATTCTTGGGCAATATTTTCTTTGGTTAATTGCTTTTCGAGTTGTTTTATTATTAAGTCTCTATTGGTTAAATTGGTATAATTTGACAATAAATAAACCAAGCTCCAATGTCCGTGCACCGCAGAATGCCAGTCGAAACAACCATAAAAAGCAGGATGTAAGTTTTGTGGCAAGTCTAAATCGTCATGTGATGTAAGTACCTGACCTAGTTTATTTGGGAATTGTTGTTCTATACATTTTAAGGGTAAAGTAGCCCAATTGTCAGCTGTTTTAGTGGAAATATCTTGAGCAAAAGCAAACATACTAATGCATAAAAGTAAAATGTATTTCATAATAAAAATGTAAGGTTGTATTATTGGCTAAAATAGCTGAATTTTACAGAACAAAAAAATAGAATAAAAACCGATTGCTTTATGGCTGAAAAAATAAAAATGATTTGGGATTTTAAAGGAACTGTAGCCGAAAAAACATCAGAACACCATCAAATACATTTAAACGAATATATTGCAAACAACAATATAAATCCTGCCGAAACAGGCGTAACTCATTTAAGCGAATTACATTCTATAGCTTTTGTAATAATCGAAAGAAAAGATATGATTACACTTAGAGATGCATTAAAACCACACAGAGCTGTTTTGGCTTAATTGGCCACTTCGCTAATGAATTTTATACGCATTAAACGCAATTCTTCGGTATCGTAATCGCCATCAAACTCTTTTAAAGCTTCCTCTATACTGTCAGTATCCGATTCCATAAAATAGTCGTGAATTTCTTCCTGTTGATCTTCATCTAACAAGTCTTCTATCCAATAACTGATGTTTAATTTTGTACCCGAAAAAACAATTTGTTCCATCTCTTTAACCAAATCGTCTATTGGAATTCCTTTGGCTTTTGCAATATCATCTAGAGCTAATTTTCTATCAACACTTTGTATAATAAAAAGCTTTAAACTTGAATTGGCACCAGTAGATTTTACCACCAAATCGTCAGGACGAATAATATCGTTCTCCTCTACGTATTTTAAAATAAACTCAGCAAAAGGTTTACCGTATTTTTTTGCTTTTCCTTCTCCTACTCCATGAATATTAGATAATTCTTCTATAGAAATAGGGTATTTAAGCGCCATGTCTTCTAGCGAAGGGTCTTGAAAAACCACAAACGGAGGAACACCTAATTTTTTTGCCTCTTTTTTACGAACATCTTTTAGCATGTTCATTAAAACCGTATCGGCAATGTTATTGCCTTTTGCAGCAGTAACTATTGCATCATCTTCGGCATCGCTATATATATGATCTTCTGCCATTAAAAATGAAGTTGGCTTATTTATAAAATCTTCACCTTCTTGAGAAATTCGTAAAACACCGTAGGTTTCTATGTCTTTTTGAATGTAATTTGCCACTAATACTTGGCGTATTAAAGCCATCCAATATTTATCGTCTTTGTGAGTACCTGTATTAAAACAAGGGTGTGTATCTAATTTATGGGCTTTTACAACAGCATTTATTTTACCAACCAATACCATTATAATCTCTTTAGACTTAAATTGTTGCTTGGTATCTCGAATACATTTCAACAAAATAACCACATCATCTTGAGCTTCTACTTTGTTTTTTGGGTTTCTTGTATTATCATCCATATCTGCACCATCTCCATTTACCTCATCAAAATACTCACCAAAATAGTGCAATAAATATTTACGTCGAGACATAGATGTTTCGGCGTAAGCCACCACTTCTTGCAACAAAGCATAACCTACTTCTTGCTCCGCTACGGGTTTTCCCGAAAGGAACTTTTCTAATTTCTCAATATCTTTATATGAGTAATACGCCAAACAATGTCCTTCGCCACCGTCTCTACCAGCTCTACCAGTTTCTTGGTAGTAACTTTCTAACGATTTTGGAATATCGTAATGAATCACAAAACGCACATCGGGTTTGTCAATTCCCATACCAAATGCAATGGTTGCAACCACTACATCTACATCTTCCATCAAAAACATGTCTTGGTGTTTAGAACGTGTTTTAGCATCTAAACCCGCATGATAAGGAACAGCACTAATGCCGTTGACTTGTAAAAGCTGAGCTATTTCCTCTACTTTTTTTCTACTTAAACAATAAATAACCCCCGATTTACCTTTGTTTTGATTGATAAATCGAATAATATCTGAGTTTACGTTTTTAGTTTTTGGTCGAACTTCATAAAATAAATTGGCTCTATTAAATGAAGCTTTATGTACTTGAGCATTAGGAATGTCAAGATTTTTTAAAATATCTTCTTGAACTTTAGGAGTTGCTGTTGCTGTTAAACCAATAAGCGGAATATCGCCTAATTGTTTAATAATATTTCGAAGATTTCTGTATTCAGGTCTAAAATCGTGTCCCCATTCCGAAATACAATGTGCTTCGTCTATGGCTACAAAAGAAAGTTTTACATTTTTAAAAAACTCAATATACTCCTCTTTTGTTAACGATTCTGGTGCTACATATAATAATTTTGTAACTCCGTTTAAAATATCGGTTTTAACTTGGTTGACCTCTGTTTTATTTAATGACGAATTTAAAACGTGCGCCACACCATATTCTGAACTGATACCTCTTATGGCATCAACTTGGTTTTTCATTAAAGCAATTAAAGGCGAAACTACAATTGCAGTTCCTTCCATAACCAATGCTGGCAATTGATAACATAAAGATTTACCACCACCGGTTGGCATAATTACAAAAGTACTTTCTCCGCGCAAAACGCATTTTACAACCTCTTCTTGGAGCCCTTTAAACTTACTGAATCCAAAATATTTTTTTAATTCCTTTTGGATATCAATTTCGCTAGAATTCATACGCTATTAATATGTTTTTACCTAAATTTGCATTTATAAAGATACTACTTTCTGTAAATATACAAAAATTAAAAAAAAATACTTTGATTACTTCACAACAAATACTAGAAACGGCACGCGAAACCCTTGTATCTCAGAGCAAAAGCATTGAAAAACTAACGGAATATCTAACCGATGATTTTGTAAAAGCTGTAGAAACCATTTACAAATCTAAAGGCAGATTGGTTGTAACAGGTATAGGAAAAAGCGCCATTATAGCTCAAAAAATAGTAGCTACGCTAAATTCTACAGGAACACCTTCGTTATTTTTACACGCTTCGGAAGCCATACATGGTGACTTGGGAATGTTGCAAAAAGACGATGCCGTAATTTGTATTTCTAAAAGTGGAAACAGTCCAGAAATTAAAGTACTTGTCCCTTTATTAAAACGTTTTGGAAATACTTTAATTGGTATTACAGCAGATAAAAATTCGTTTTTAGGTAAAGAATCGCATTATGTTTTATTGGCGTATGTAGAAAGCGAAAGCTGCCCTAACGGTTTGGCACCCACAAATAGCACTACGGCTCAATTGGTTTTAGGTGACGCTTTAGCAGTTTGTTTAATGCAAATGCGCGATTTTAAAAGTGAAGATTTTGCGCTGTATCACCCAGGAGGTGCTTTGGGTAAAAAATTATTATTACGTGTAAAAGACATGTTAGACAACACGCATACGCCACAAGTAGCCGCAGACTCTAGCATTAAAAACGTGATTATGGAAATTTCCGAAAAACGTTTGGGTGTTACCGCTGTAGTAGAAAACAATCAAGTAATTGGAATTATTACCGATGGTGACATTAGAAGAATGCTAAACAAACACGAAACGTTTGCACATTTAGTTGCTAAAGATATAATGACAGAAAATCCTAAAAACATTAATTCTAATATTTTGGTTTCTGAAGCATTAAGTGTTTTAGAAAACAATGCGATAACTCAACTTGTAGTAATAGATAATGGTGTTTACCAAGGTATTTTACATTTACACGACATTCTTAAAGAAGGTATAGTATAATGAGTAAGGAAAAAGAAATGTCTTTTTTAGACCATTTAGAAGATTTGCGCTGGTTGCTCGTTCGCAGTACTATTGCTATTGTAATTGGTGCTAGTATTGCTTTCTTTTTTAGCGATTTTATTTTCGATGAATTATTGTTTGCTCCCAAAAGTCCTGATTTTATAACGTATCAGTTTTTTTGTGATTTAGGACGTTATTTTGGTTTAAGCGACAGTATTTGTGTTAAAGAAATTCCTATTATAATTCAAAGTAGGGAAATGGGCGGGCAGTTTTCTGCTCACATGTGGACATCTATTACCGCTGGTTTTATAGTCGCTTTTCCGTTTGTACTGCGTCAAATATGGGTTTTTATTAGCCCTGCACTATACACCAATGAAAAAAAATACGCTATTGGCTTTGTAATTGCATCCTCTATTTTATTCTTTTTAGGTGTGTTGTTTGGTTATTATATGATAACACCACTATCTATTAACTTTTTGGCAAATTATAACGTAAGTAGCGAAATTTCAAACAATATCGATTTGGCTTCTTATATAAGCTTAATTCGCTCTTCTACTTTGGCAAGTGGTATTTTATTTGAGCTGCCTATTTTAATTTATTTTTTAACTAAAATGGGAATTGTTACCCCAGCTAGTTTAAAAAAATACAGAAAATTTACTTTTATAGGTGTACTTATTTTATCTGCGATTATAACACCACCCGATATTTTGAGTCAGATTATAGTGGCAATACCTATTATGATATTATATGAAATTAGTATTTTAATAAGCACCTTAATTTATAAAAAACAAAACCAAGAAAATGGCATCACAAATACAAGAATTTAACGACTACCGTTCTAAAATGAACGAAAAATTATTGAACGACAACAATAAAGTGATCAAGCGAATATTTAATTTAGACACCAATGCGTATGCCGAAGGTGCTTTAGATGTAAAAACTAAAGAGCTATTGGGATTAGTAGCATCGGCAGTATTGCGTTGTGACGATTGTGTAAAATACCATTTAGAAACCAGTTATAAAAACGGTGTTACTAAAGAAGAAATGATGGAAAGTATGAGTATTGCAACTTTAGTGGGTGGTACAATTGTAATTCCGCATTTGCGTAGAGCATACGAGTTTTGGGAAGAACTAGAAGAAACAACCGAAAGGTAATAATTTGTTAATTACCACAACCAATTGAATATTTTTAACGTAATTTGCTTTTTACAGTACTAAAAAATGAAATTAAGAGCCGACAATTTAATTAAAACATATAAGAAAAGAAATGTTGTAAAAGGCATTTCTGTTGAAGTAAATCAAGGAGAAATTGTTGGGTTACTTGGTCCAAACGGAGCTGGTAAAACCACTTCTTTTTATATGATTGTTGGTTTGGTACAACCCAATAGCGGTAACATTTATTTAGACGACACCAACATTACCAATTACCCAATGTACAAAAGAGCACAACACGGTATTGGTTATTTAGCTCAAGAAGCTTCTGTATTTAGAAAACTAAGTATAGAAGATAATATTTTGAGTGTTTTACAACTGACTACTTTAAGCAAAGAAGAACAGGTGGCAAAAATGGAAAGCTTAATTGCCGAATTTTCTTTGGAACACATTCGCACCAACCGTGGCGATTTGCTTTCGGGTGGTGAAAGAAGACGAACCGAAATTGCGCGTGCTTTAGCAACAGATCCAAAATTTATTTTATTAGACGAACCTTTTGCAGGAGTTGACCCTGTTGCAGTTGAGGATATTCAGCGTATTGTGGCACAATTAAAAACCAAAAACATTGGTATTTTAATTACAGACCATAACGTACAAGAAACCTTGGCTATTACCGACAAAACCTATTTAATGTTTGAAGGTAAAATTTTAAAAGCTGGTAAACCCGAAGAATTAGTAGAAGACGAAGTGGTTCGTAGAGTGTATTTGGGTCAGAATTTTGAATTGCGTAAAAAGAAAATTGAGTTTTAACGCATCAATTTTTCTAATTCGGCTTTGGTATAACTGCTCACATTAACATCAACGGGGGTTTTTATACCTTCTACCCTTCCTTTTTCTGAAAATTGCCAAAAATGCCAATCGTCTTCCATAGATTTTCTCCAAAAATTATAGTTGGCTATCCAAAGTGGGTAATTGGAAAAATCGTTTTGTAAATGGGTTTCGTAAAAATGTTCTCCCGAATATAAAATGGGTTTTCTACCTGTTTTGCCTTCTACAATTTGCAACCAATTTTTTAAACCCTCTTTTAAACGTTCCATAGATTGTGTTTTTGGCACACGCTCGATATCTAAAATTGGTGGAAAATGAAATTTTAAATGCTGTGTTTGCTTTAAGAAATTTTCTGCCTGTAAGGTAGAGTTTTCGTTTGGGCGATAATAATGATACGCACCCAAAGCATACTTGTATTTTTTAGCCTGTTTGTAATTTACCTTAAATTTTTTATCGGCCACATTAGAACCTGCACTGGCACGCAGTATAACAAAATCAATTGGAATTTCGTTATACAAAGACATGTTTTCACTCCAATTTATCTTGCCTTGGTAATGTGAAGCATCTATACCAAAAGTATGGTTATCATGCGCATCGAAAATTTTTGTAGCATGCGTATAATGTGATTCGTTTTTAGAAAAAAGAGGTTTTGAAGTG
>CBFIIG010000028.1:0-16824 GCA_965662615.1 Flavobacterium sp. | reverse complement strand
AGAAGAAGTAGAACCTTCTAAAATATTTATTGATTATTTGCATTGTATAGAATAAAAAAAGTGACCGTTGGTCGCTTTTTTGTTAAATTAATGAGGAAGTGTATCTTTTAGTAAACCATATACATAAGTACCTATTAAAGCACCAAATAAAACAATACCAATAGAAGGTAAAGCAGTAGCTAAAAGTATAAAAATAGGTCCCGGACAAGCACCAACTAATCCCCAACCTAAACCAAATATAATACCTCCAATTATGTACTTAGTAAACCCTTTTTCTTTATCCGCTATTTGAATCTGTTTACCATCAAAACTTTTAATTTTAAAACGCTTTATAAGTTGCAAACCTACAATACCTGTTACTATTGCAACCCCAATAATTCCGTACATATGAAACGATTGAAATTGAAACATTTCATAAATTCTAAACCACGAAATGGCTTCGGACTTGGTTAATACAATTCCGAAAAAAAGACCTGTTGCAAAAAATTTTATATATTTCATATTATGAGAAAATTAAAGGTAAAAGAATGTGAGCTGATACTAAACCACCAATAAAAAAGCCAATAACGGCAATAAGCGAAGGCATTTGCAAATTACTAAGCCCCGAAATAGCATGCCCAGATGTACAACCACCTGCATAACGTGTCCCAAAACCAACTAAAGCACCACCTAAAAACAAAATTGCGATACCTTTAAAACTAGTTAAAGCTTCTAAACCAAACATTACTTGTGGTAAAAATGAACCTTCTGTTTTATCTATTCCCATGGCGTTTAATTGAGCCACCGTATTTGGATTTAAAATTACTTCGGTTCCGTTGTTTAAAAAATAGAAAGCTATAAAACCACCAACTATTGCTCCTAAAACTACAATTAAGTTCCATTTTAAATCGCGCCAATTGATATTAAAAAAATCGGAGTGCTTCCCTGCTCCTGCAATAGAACACATTGTTCTAAGATTAGAGGACATTCCAAAATTTTTACCAAAATAAGTCAGTAAAAGCATTACAAAGCCAATTAAAAAACCACTTATACTCCAATGCCAAGTGCCGTAAAAAAATTCCATTTTTTATATTCTTTAAAACCTAAAATAAATAAGGTTTGTTATATTTGATTTGCAAAATTAAACATTAGAAATCAGTAATAAAAAATTATATTAAACAGATTTTTAAACACCTTTTATTCAATAGCTTGTAAAAAAAAACTCAAAACCTAAATTTTAAAAACTTAGATTTTGAGTAATTAGCAACCAATAATATTAAATTGGTTTAATTAGTAGTCTTGTAGAATGTACTTAATCCTTTATTTTAAATACTTTTCTTAGAATATCTTCCATTAAGCACCAGTTGGTAAAGGACGATTGCAATAAATTTGCTCCTACAAATAGCGTAAACCAATAGAAATTTGGATTTACATACATTCCTAGCAAAACACTTATAATTATAAATATTCCTGCTATTCTTTTAATTAATTTATTTATCATTTTTATATAGATTATTAGATTTTTGTTTTATTTGACTCATCTTGATTTTCCCATTTTTTGCGTTCTACGATGTAGTAAATTAATGGCACAACAATTAATGTTAAAATAGTAGAAACTATTGCTCCAAAAACTAATGAAATAGCTAATCCTTGGAAAATTGGATCAAAAAGAATGATTACCGCTCCAATTACAACTGCTCCTGTTGTTAGCAAAATTGGTGTTGTTCTTACTGCTCCTGCTTCAATAATGGCTTGTTTTAAGGGTATTCCTTCGTTTAATCGAATTTCTATAAAGTCAATCAGTAAGACGGAGTTCCGCACCATAACTCCTGCTAAAGCAATCATTCCGATAAATGATGTTGCCGTAAAGAAAGCTCCTAACAACCAGTGACCAAATACGATTCCTACTAATGAAAGTGGAATTGCCATCATCATTACCATTGGCGTTTTAAAGTTTTGAAACCATCCTACAATCAACATATAAATAATTACGATTACCACCGCAAAAGCAACTCCTAAATCACGGAAAACTTCTAAAGTAATTTGCCATTCGCCATCCCATTTTACAGTGAAATCACTTTCGTCTGTGGGTTGTTCCATATACAATTCGTTTACTTTGTAACCCGCTGGTAATTTCATTTTTTGAAGTTCTTCATTCATGCCCAAAATAGCATAAACAGGACTTTCTAAATCTCCAGCCATATCTGCTGTTACATAAACTACACGCTTTTGATCTTTTCTATAAATGGTTTTTTGTAAGGTTCCTTCAACTACTTTTACCAAATCAGAAACAGGAACAACATTACCTCTACTTCCTTTAATTTTAAGGTTTTGAATATCTTGTAAAGACGATTTATCTTTATTGTCTAAAGAAAGTACGATGCCAATGCTGTTATTTGAATTTTCATCATATAAATTCGATACTGGATATTCTTTTAATAAATACGTCAGATTTCCGACTACTTGTTGAGGAGCTATTCCGTTAAGCATTGCTTTTTCTTTGTCAACTTCTAACTTATATTCGGTTTGATTATCTTCAACCATCCAATCAATATCGACAATATCAGTTGTTTTTTCAAGAATTGATTTTACTTGATTTGCTACTTCAATTTGTTGATCATAATCTGGTCCGTAAATTTCGGCTACTAAAGTTGATAGAACTGGAGGTCCAGGCGGAACTTCAATAATTTTAACATTGGCTCCATACTTTTTAGCAATTTTTTGAACCTCAGGACGAACTATTCTGGCAATATCATGACTCTGTAAATCTCTGTCTTCTTTGTGTAATAAATTCACTTGAATATCTGCCATATTGCTACCGCCACGTAAATCGTAATGACGAACTAAACCGTTAAAAGTGATGGGTGCAGAAGTTCCAATATAATTTTGATAATCTACTACTTCTGGAATTGTTGTTAAATATTGAGCTATTTCTTGTGTAACAGCTGCCGTTCTTTCTAAAGTTGTTCCTTCTGGCATATCAACTACTACCTGAAATTCATTTTTATTATCGAAAGGTAACATTTTTACTAAAACCGATTTCGTAAAAAACATAACTACAGAACCAACCAATAAAACCATCGTAATTCCTAACATTAACCTACGTTTGGTAGAGTTATCTAAAAATGGTCGTTCCAATTTATTGTACATTTTGTAGATCCAAGAGGTTTCTAAGCCTTGCTCCTCTTTTTCTTTTTGTTCGTCTTTTTCGTGTAATAAATGATATCCTAAATAAGGCGTAACCGTTAAGGCAACAAATAAAGATAATAACATTGCAATAGATGCACCAATAGGCATTGGACTCATATATGGCCCCATCATTCCCGATACGAAAGCCATTGGAAGAATTGCAGCAATTACGGTAAAAGTGGCTAAAATGGTTGGATTTCCAACTTCGTTAATCGCAAAAATAGCCGCTTTTTTAAATGGTAATTTCTTCATTTTGAAATGTCGGTGCATGTTTTCGGCAATAATTATACTGTCGTCAACTACAATTCCAACAACGAAAACCAGTGCAAAAAGTGTAATTCTATTCAATGTATAACCCAACATATAGTAAGCAAACAATGTTAAGGCAAACGTTAAGGGTACAGAAAAGAATACTACTAAACCTCCACGCCAGCCCATTGCTAACATTACTAAAAGTGTTACTGCAACTATGGCAATTCCGAGGTGCATTAATAATTCGCCTACTTTGTGTGAAGCCGTTTCGCCATAATTACGAGAAACTTCAACATGCACATCGTTAGTAATTAAATTTTTCTTTAAATTTTCTACTTTTTCAAGAATTTTATCCGCAATTTTCATTGCATCAGCACCTTTTACTTTTCCTATAGAAATGGTAACTGCTGGATATTCTGATTTGTTGGTTTTGTATTTTTCGTTTGCTTTTCCGTAACCAAAAGACACATAACTACTTGGTGTTGCTGGTCCGTCTTGAATTTTAGCTACTTGTTTTAAATACACTGGCATATTTGCATTTACACCAATTACTAAATTTTCAACATCTTCAGAATTAGTTAAAAACTCACCCGTTGTTACTAAAAATTCTTTGTCGTTTGAAACAAAATTTCCCGATTGAGAACTCCCATTATTGGCTTGAATCATTTGCATAATCCCAAGAGGATCTACTCCATTTTCAGCCATTTTATCTTTGTCTAAAACAACTTTAAGCTGACGCGTTCTTCCACCAATTTCTTTGGTAATGGCAACATCTTTTACTTTTTCAATTTCAGATGTAACTTCTTCCGCAATTTGACGAATTTCGAAATCGTTTAATTTTTCGCTCCAAAGGGTTAATCCCAACATAGGAACATCGTCTATAGAACGTGTTTTTACCATAGGTTTAAAAACACCTTTCGGGAACATATTTTCGTTCTTCATCAACTCGTCGTATAATTTTACATACGAACGTTCTGAATCTTCACCAACATAAAACTGCACAATTATCATAGCCTGACCATTCATTGCCATACTATGTAAATGTTCCACTCCTTTTATGTTTGATAAAACTTTTTCAAGTGGTTTTATAACTCTACTTTCCACTTCTGCCGGACTTGCTCCTGGATAACCAATCATTACATCGGCCATTGGAACATTAATTTGTGGTTCTTCTTCACGCGGAATTAAGAACGAACTATATATCCCAATAATCATCAAACCTACCATTAATAAGATGGTTAGTTTAGAATTGATGAAAAAATGGGCTATTTTACCTGATATACCTTCTTGCATAATTTTTTGATTTGGAAATGTGATGATTTGGAAATTTGGAAATGATACTTATAATCATTTTCAAATTTTCAAATTACCTCATTATTTAATTGACACTTTTACTCCGTTATATAATTTTCCTTCTGCTGAAACGATGTACTTTTCATCGGCTGTTAATCCTGATAGTACTTCTACTTGGTTTCCGAATGATTTTCCTGTTCTTATCCAACGAAGAATGGCTACGTTGTTATTTACAGTATAAATTCCTGTTAATTGTCCTTGATTTACTAATGCCGATTCTGGAACTAAAACCCTATCAGATTTATCTGTTTCTGCTTTAACTGTTGGTTTTTCAATAGGAAATTGAACATTTACAAACATTCCTGAAAGTACAGTTGCGTTTGTTTTATCTAAATTGATTTTAACTAAATATTGTCCACCAGTATTTGTTGCCGAACCACTTACTTCACTTACTTTTCCTTTTAGTTGTTGGTTAGACGATTTTACTAAAACATCAACAGCCATTCCGTTTTTAATTGAAGTGATATCCCCTTCCGAAACCATTGCCATTACTTGCATTAATCCGTTTCCTTCTACACTTACTAAAGGCATTCCAGGGTTTGCCATATCGCCTTCTTTCACGAAAGTATTAGTAACTTCTCCAGAAAATGGTGCTGTAATATTCGAATAAGAAAATTGAGCCATAACTTCGTTACGCATTTGTTTTGCTCCTTCTAAACCAGCTTTTGCCATTTCGTAACGAGAGGTCATGTCGTCTAATTCTTTTTGTGAAGCACTTTGTTGAGAAAATAAGGTTTTAAAACGCTCATAATCTTTTTTTGCATTGGCATAACCTGCTGTTGCTTGTAAAATAGAAGCGTCAACTTGTGCTTTTTTAGCTTGTAAATCGGTGTTATTAATGCTTACCAATAATTGACCTTGACTTACTTTTTGACCCATTTTTACATGAACTTTGGTTACGTAACCCATCATTCTTGTGCTTACGTTGGCACTTTTTTGTGATTCTATTTTTCCACTTGCTGTTACAAACGGACTGTTATCGTTTTCGGTTGTTCCGCTAACTTTTACTGCGATTGGAGTTTCGGTTGCTATTTCGTTTTTCTTTTCACCGCCACAAGAAGTTAGTAAAGCAAAAAGAAAAGCTACAATTGATGTTTTATAAAATATATTCTTCATTATACTGGTTTTAATATTGATATTTATTTTTGATATTGTCATTGAAATTGACTTTTATTGAGTTAGGAATTCTAAATATTTTTGGGTGAAATTGTATTCAAAAACAGCTTGCAAATACTCTAATTCTTTTTGTAATTGTAAGGTTTCAGAATTTAGTAAATCGGTCGTTTTCTCTAAACCTTCTTTAAAGCGATTTTCTCTAATTCTATAGGCTTCTTGAGCTTGTTCTAAAGCTAATTTTGAAAGATTTACTTTGTTTTCAGCATCTGCTAATTGACGATTGGTTTTGTTTAATTCCAACTGACTTTGCGCTTTATATTGTGTACTTTCGGTTTGTGCTTTTTCTAACTCTGCTTTGGCTTTTTGATTTTTTCCAATGGTTTTATAACCATCAAAAATATTCCAAGATAATTGTGCTCCAACGGTATATCCTTTTGCTCCTGTTTGAAAAACATTGGTATCAAATAATTCATAACTTCCAAAAGCATTTAATCTAGGTAAATAGGCCATTTTATTCATTTTTGACATTTTTGAATAAGCTTCTACCGTTTTATCCATTGCTAAAATATCCTTTCTATTGGAAATTAATTTAGATTCAAAAGCAACAATTTCTATATTGCTTTCTATATCTTCAATTGGTTTAAATACTTTGTTTGCATTATCTTCATTCAGTAAAAAAGCTAAATAATCTGATGCATTTTGCACATTAGATTTTGCATATTGCAACTGGTTTTTAATTTCATTTACGCGAACCTGAACCGAAAGTAAGTCTGTTTTTTGAAGCATGCCTTGTTTTGCATAATTTTCTACTAATTTTAGGTTTGCCTGACCTGTTGTATTTGCTTTTTCTAAAACAGCAACTGCTCTATAAGCCAATTGCAATTGCATAAAAGCTTTATTAACCTCTAAAACTAGATATTCTTTAGTTCTTTCGGTTTGTAATTGATAGGCTTCAAACTTTGACTTTGCAGCTTGTCTTCCGTAAAAACCATCGGGATTAATTAAGGGTTGTAAAACTTCAATTTTTGTAGCAAAATTTTGAGTTACATCTGGATTATTTAATAACGCTGGATTAAAATCGGAAGCTGTTAAAATTTCCTGATTTAATTTAGAACCAAAAGCCATTAAAGGATTTGTTGTAGAAATTGCAGTGTGTGAAGCCGAAATACTTGGCAAAAACAATGAATTCGATTGATTATAATCGGCTTTTGCTAAAGCTGCATTTTTTTCTGCAATTTTGATTTGCAAATTGTTGTCGTTTACTTTTTCTAAAATTGAAGCTTTAGAAATTGTAATTGTGTCTTGTGCTTTAACAAAAAATGCAAAAGTGAAAACACTAATTAAACTTAAAATTAATTTATTATTCATATCGTTTATTATTTGGTACAAATTTACAAGGAGAAAAAAGTTTAATTAGTAACAAGAGTTACAGTGTATAAAAAAAGACTGTTTATAAAACAGCCTTTTAAAAACTAACCTCTAATAACTAACCAATATTTTAAAGGTAGTTTTATTGTCTTGTGCCGCCGTGACCGCCAGCAACTATTTTTAATATTCTTATATTTAAATAAATAAATTTAAAAAACTGCAAAAACGGATTTTGCATTTTAGATCGCTGTGCATTTGAAATTCTTTGTGTCATTTTTTTTAGGTTTTATGTTATGGGGTTATAGGTTTTATTTTGAAAATAAATATCTCATTATAAAATCTATTATCTTTCCATCTATCATCTTTTCTATTATTTCTACTCCGGAATTAACCACCAAAAAGGTTTCATTTTTGCTTTCCAAATAAAGGCATAGTGCAATGATAGTTTAACCCAATGTCCCGCTAAACCAATATCTCCAAAGGTTTTACTTATATCTCTACCTCCAGTTTGTGGATATTTTTTATAATCTGGTACAATTGGAAAAGTAGTAATACTAACTCCGCTTCCCGAAGTAATTCCATATCCTGCCGAAGCAATACAAGCAGCTCCCATATTTCCTAATGAACCTTTATGATGCAATGATTCTTTCCCTAATTTAATAGAATCTATAATATTATCGGCTACTAATCTTGCTGTAATTCCAGAAGGCATTCCTGTTCTAGGAGGTGCTGGAAAAATGTCTGTTCCGTTTTTACTTTTTCTTGGTTTAGAAATGGTATGAGGTGGTGCAAAGGCAATACCGGGTGCGAAAATATTTTGATACGATGGATTTTGATACGTTTCAGGCCAATCTTGAACGGTCCAATCTTCGTATGGTTTTACGGTATAATCGGCATCTACAATCATAAAGCCTTTGAATAATTTATCGGTAATGTCGGCGTCATTTTTATCGAAAGCATTAAAACCATGTCCAGAAAAAGCAGGAATAAGCATTGCAAAATCATACGTTTCTGTTTTATATTCTCCGTCTAAATTTTCATAATGTGCTAGTCCATCTTCAATTTTATTTACAGCAGCTCCTAAAATCCATTTTATACCTCGGTCTTCAAAAATCATTTCGACCATGTCCTTTGATTTCATATTAAAACCGTTATAGTCCATCAACATGCCGTCCATTCCAAAATCGCCTAATTCGTATTCATTGGAAATCCAAGTTATTTCTACTTTTTCACGAACACCATATTTTACCAATTCTTTTTCTACATTTAATATATATTCAAATGCAGCACCTTGACAAGTGGCTTTTGCATGACCTGTTCCAATAAGAATTTTAGCTTTTTGGCTTGTGTTTTTTAGTTGATCTATTAAGTCTTTTAAACCATGCCAAGCATGTTCTGCGTGATCATAAGTACAAACCGAAAATACTTTGTTTGTTCCCGGAATTAAACCTTCTGTTAAATCGAAAGCTAATTTTGGTCCTGTTGCATTGATTAAATAATCATACGTAACATTTTCTTGAGTTCCTTGTTTTTCTCCAAAAACATATTCAACGGAAACGAATGGTTTGTCTTCTGTTTTATTTCCTTCAGGATGAAAAGAAACCACTTTCGCCTGCTTGTAACCAATTCCTTTTCTTTTATATAAAGGTTCTAAAGGAAAAATCAATTGACTCGATTTCATTCTACCAATTCCAACCCAAATATTAGAAGGAACCCATTGGTAATTTCTATTAGGAGAAACTACTAAAACTTCGTGCTCTTTTCCTAATTTTCTTCTTAAATGTGCAGCTGCTGTATGACCAGAAATTCCTGCACCTAATATTACTATTTTCGACATTAGTTATTTTTTAATACATCAAAATTAAAGATTAAGTAATTCTAATACAGCCACATTTGTTACATTAAAATGACTTTTTCAATTGAAACAAAAAAAAAATTAGTTTAGAGCTTATTAGATTAAAATAAATCAAAACAATTTAATTATAATTAAAAAACAATATTGAAAAAGTAATTTTTAATCTGAAATGAAAAATCGCCCTAATGGGCGATTTTTTTTACTATAATAAAGTTTTGAAATCAAAGTTCGTTAATAACTTAAATACAATTAATAACTAGTATCGTCTAATTTAACTTTACCATTAAATGTTTTATAAAGAAAAATGAAATAACCTGCTAACAAAGGTGCACCTATCAAAACAATAATCAACATGTTTCCTAAAGATTTTTGAGAAGAAGCTGCGTTATAGATGGTTACACTATGATCTGGATGAATAGTTGATGGTAATAATACGGGATACAATTGAAAAGCAACTAACATTAATAAAAAAGCCATAGTTAAAGACGAAAATAGTAATGCTTGACTATATTTTTTCTTTGAAACTAATCTTGGCACATTGGCAACTGCTAAAAATGACAATAATGGTAAAATAAAAAACACTGGATTTTCCTTAAAATTATCAGTCACACCAGGAATATAAATTAAAGTATATAGAGAAGTAATTGAAAAACTTAATATAAAGAAAATCATTCCTTTTTTTAATAAAAATGTTAGTCTTGCATGCAATCGTCCTTCTGTTTTTAGAAGTAAGAAAATGGCTCCTTGCGTCATAAATATGGATAAAGTTGTAAATCCAGTCATAATAGCATAAGGGCTCAAAAATGAAAAGAAAATTCCACCTTGATAACTATAATTTGGACCAATTTCAAAACCTTGCAACACATTTCCTAATACAACTCCTAACAAAAAAGCAATTGCTACGTTAGATACAAAATAAGTAATATCCCATGCTTTTCTCCACCAAAGCATCTCTTCTGCACTTCTAAATTTTATAGCAGATGATCGAAGTACTAAAAACATTAAAAACAACATAAACGGTACATACATTGCTGATAACATTGTAGCATACATTACTGGAAATCCTGCAAATAAGGCTCCTCCACCAATTACCAACCAGACTTGATTGGCATCCCAAATTGGCCCAATTGCGTTAATGGCAATTCTTCTGCTTAAATCTTTTTTAAAAAACAAATGCCAAGCTCCTGCTCCATAATCAAAGCCTTCTAAAATGGCATATCCTGAAAATAATAATCCTACCACTAAAAACCAAAGCGTTGGATAATCGATACCTAAAAATGTTTCCATAACTCTTGTTTTTATATAATTTCTAATTCGTTTTTAGCTTCATCATAAGGCCCGTGTTTTATCTTTTTGTTTAAAGAATATAAAAATAAAACTAGCAACAAAGCATAAACAATTGTAAACATAATTAATGAGAACACAATTTGATTAGCCGAAACTTCTTGCGAAAACCCCTGACTAGTTCTTAAATGTCCGTAAACAATCCATGGCTGTCTGCCCATTTCTGCTGCAAACCAGCCTACTTGGTTCGCAATTTGAGGTAAAATAACCGAAAAAGAAAAAATCCAAAGCACCCATTTATTCTCAAATAATTTGCCTCTCCACCATAAATAACAAGCATAAAATGTAAGTGCTATTAAAAACATTCCAATAGAAACCATTATATGATAAAACTGAAAAACGGCATTTACTTGCCCGGGTCTATCTTCTTCTGGAAATGCGTTTAAACCTGTAATTGGAGCTTTAAAATCTTGATGCACTAAAAAAGATAATCCTCCCGGCATACCTATACCTGTAACTTTTTGATTTTCATTATCAACCCAACCTAAAATATATAAATCTGCTGGAGCCGATTTTTCATAATGACCTTCCATAGCGGCTAACTTTGCTGGCTGATTTTTGGCAACACCATCGGCAGAACTATGCCCCGAAAGCAATTGCGAAAAAGAAACCACGGTAGCTACAACTAAAGCTATTTTGAATGCTCTTTTTGATAAATCAACAAATCTGCCTTTTCTAATATAATATGCATGAACACTTAAAACCAAAAAGGCACCTGCCAAAAAAGCTCCTTGCCAAACATGAATTATTCTATCTACGCTAGAAGGGTTGAAAACCATTGCCCAAAAATCGGTTACTTCTGCTCTTGCATTTAAGCCTTCGCCAACAATATGATAACCTGCTGGGGTTTGTTGCCAGCTGTTTGCAACAACTATCCAAACGGCAGAAAACATTGAGCCTAAAAACACTCCAATGGTAGAAATAAAATGTACTTTGGGAGAAACCCTATTCCAACCAAATATAAGTACACCTAAAAAAGTACTTTCTAAACCAAAAGCAAATAAACCTTCAGCAGCTAAAGCACTACCAAAAATATCGCCAACATATTTAGAATAAACAGCCCAATTGGTTCCAAACTCAAATTCCATAATAATACCCGTTGCAACACCAATTCCAAAAGTGATAGCGAAAATTTTCAACCAAAAACGGGTTAAAACTTCATATTCTTTATTTCCGGTTTTTAAATATAAACCTTCCATAATTACCATAATTAAACCTATACCAATACTAAGAGGCGGGTAGATATAATGAAAAGCGATAGTGAAAGCAAATTGAATACGGGCTAATATTTCAACATCCATAACATACTGTATTTATTTTATACAAATATATTTAAATTTATAACTTCCAAAAGTAACATGCGTTACAATAAACATTTTGTAATAATAAAATTTATATTAAATGATTTAATTTTTAATTGAACCTAATTGGTTTATTATATTTGTAGAAGAAAATTAATTTAAAAGAGAAAGGTATCCTTAAAAAATTATGAAAAAATTTGAAATAGAAATTAAATGGGCAATATTACTCACTTTAGCTGCTGTAGTGTGGCATTATATAGAAAAGCAACTGGGTTGGCATGACAAACACATAAACATGCAACCGATATACACCATGTTATTTATTTTTGTAACTATAACCGTATTTATACTTGCGTTAAAAGAAAAAAAGAAAATGTATTATAATAATGTAATCGATTGGAAACAAGGATTTTTATCGGGTTCCATTTTATCTCTTTTTGTAGCCATGTTAAGCCCTGTTGTTCTGTATTTGTTTGTGACTGTAATTTCTCCAAACTTTATAGAAACCGCATTAGCAAATGCTATAAGTAAAAGCAGAGCACCTTTAGAGCAGTTAGAAAGTTACTATAACATCAATTCTTATATTTATCAAAACGTATTTAGTAGTCTTTCATTGGGAATTGTTATTTCGGCATGTGTAGCGTATTTTATTAAAACCAAAGAAAATGAAAAAACTAAATAGTCTATTATTACTTTTGATATTAAGCAGTTGCATCAGTACAAAATCAACCATAAAAAATATAGACAACACTGCTAAAAGACCTAAAATGGAAGCTAGTTTTTTATTATTAACGGAATATGCAACAGATTCAAATTATGGATATAACGAAGATTACCCAATAAATATTGGTTTTTTAACCGAAAATTACGCCGAAGTTCAGGTTAAAGCTTATTTAAATGCATTAGTTCAAAAAGACGGTTCAAAAATTGAATTTAAAAGAATAGACGACTGCTGCCCTTTTCCTACCAAAACCAATTCTTTGGGTGTAGGCACACTTTGGGTTTATGAATTTTATTTAAAAAATGACTCTAAACCCAAAAATCTTTATATAAATATATACGAAAGAGGTGAGATAGTTTGTCCAAAAGGCTTACTAATAAACCCAGAAGTGACAAATGTTACAGAAGCAAATAAACAAAAGCAATAGATAATTAGTATCTTTGCAGCAAATAATTTTTAGAAATGAATATTACATCAATACCACAAATAAAACACGCCAATTCGGGAAACTTCTTTTTACTTTCAGGACCATGTGCAATAGAAGGTGAAGAAATGGCATTACGAATTGCAGAAAAATTAGTAACCATTACAGACAAACTAGAAATTCCGTTTGTATTTAAAGGTTCATTTAAAAAAGCCAATCGTTCTCGTATAGATAGTTTTTCGGGAATTGGAGATGAAAAAGCACTTAAAATTTTAGAAAAAGTAAGCAAAACATTTGGTGTTCCA
Source organism: Flavobacterium sp. (assembly GCA_965662615.1). Taxonomy (GTDB): domain Bacteria; phylum Bacteroidota; class Bacteroidia; order Flavobacteriales; family Flavobacteriaceae; genus Flavobacterium. The sequence continues at coordinate 3,617 of CBFIIG010000028.1, read as the reverse complement.
ACGGTAACAGACATCCATACTAACGAAGATGCAGCAATGGCAGCCGCTTATGTAGATGTGTTACAAATACCTGCTTTTTTAGTACGTCAAACCGATTTAGTTGTTGCTGCAGCCAAAACAGGAAAAACGGTAAACCTTAAAAAAGGACAATTTATGAGTCCGGAAAGTATGAAACACGCCGTACAAAAAGTATTAGATTGCAACAACCAAAACGTTATGGTTACTGATAGAGGTACTATGTTTGGATATCAAGATATGGTTGTTGACTTTAGAGGAATACCAACCATGCAACAACAAGCAACTACGGTTTTAGACGTAACACACTCGTTACAACAACCCAACCAAACCGCAGGTGTTACTGGCGGAAGACCCGATATGATAGAAACAATTGCAAAAGCGGGAATAGCTGTAGGTGTTGATGGTATTTTTATAGAAACCCATTTTGACCCAGCAAATGCCAAAAGCGACGGTGCAAACATGCTGAATTTAGATTATTTTGAAAGCCTAATGACAAAATTAGTTGCAATACGTAAAACGGTAAATCAATTTTAAATTAATGAAAAAATTACTTTTTGTAATTGCTCTAATTACTAGTTTTTCTACTTTTGGGCAAGATGTTACAGATATAAAATACACAAGCACAAACAAAGGTAAATTTTTTGTGTATTGGGGCGGAAATAGAGAAACTTATTCCAAATCTGATATAACTTTTACTGGCGAAGATTATAATTTTACGTTAGAAAACGTTCCTGCACACGACAAACCAAAAGGTTGGCATATCGATTATTTTAACCCTGCAAGAATGACCATTCCGCAGACCAATTTTAGATTAGGTTATTTTATAAGCGAGCATTATAATATTTCTATTGGTGTAGATCACATGAAATATGTTATGCACCAAAATGTTCCTGTAACTATCTCTGGGAGTTACCCAAATGCGGGAAATTATGGTGAAGTACTTCCTAACAGTCAAGTTTTATTAACCGAAGAATTTTTAACATTTGAACATACGGACGGTTTAAATTATATAAATACTGATATTGCCCGTTTTGATGACATAACTAAATTTTTACACCTTCCTAATACAGATAAATTTCAAGTAAATACGGTTGTAGGTGCAGGATTTGGTTTGCTTTATCCAAAAACAAATGCCAAAGTGTTTGACAAACCAAGACATGATGATTTTCATGTATCTGGTTGGGGAACAGGCGTTAAAGCCGGATTAAACTTTACTTTTTTTAAGCACTTTTTTATTCAAACCGAATTAAAAGGTGGTTATATAAATATGCAAGATATTAGAACAACAGGAAATACAAATGATAAAGCTAGCCAAGACTTTCTGTTTTTACAAAAAATAATAGTTATTGGTGGTATATTTAGAATTTAAAATATACTTAGCAGTTATAAAAAAAGACTTTAGATATTTATCTAAAGTCTTTTTTTATGCTTAAACCCTGCTTTATAACTTTTAAAAAATAAATATAAAATTAATGCTAAAACTAAAATAGCACTTACTATATATCCAAGCTTAAACAATGATTTCTCTTTAGCTAAGGTGTCAAATTTTAAAATAAATACCGAAGTAAAAAAGAAAAAAATCAAGCCTAAAATTGGCGTTAAAACTTTATAGAATACTCTCATTTATTTTCCATCTACAAAGTCTTGCAAATAGGCAAAACGAGGTGTTAGTTTACCATTTTCTGTTACTTTGGCTCTAGCCAAAACACCATTTGCATCATTATTAAAAAAGGCAGGAATAACTTCTTTTAAAAACACTTCTCCAAATCCTTCACTTGCGTCTTTAGGCAATTCGCAAGGTAAATTATCAACCGCCATTACCGAAATAGCTTTTGGATGCGAAACCGAAACTTCTTTATGTTCACTGGCTAAATAGCCGTAAATTGGGTCGGCAATAGTGCTTGGTTTTATAGTACAAGCCACTGGCCCATCTATATCACAAGAAATATCTGCAACTACTTTTAAGTTGCATTTTGGCGACTTTAGCATTTCTCTACTTAAAATTACAGGTGCATTATTTCCGTGAAAATGTCCTGCAATAAATACATCTGCCACATTAGAAAAACGCTCAAAATTAGATTCGTACTCGGTTGGGTTGTTATAAAAATCACTTTTTCCTAAATCTTGCCCGTCTTTGCGTTTGTTATAATCTAAAACATCTATAAAAGTATAAACAGGTCTGTCGTATTTTTTAGTTAAAAAGTCATCTGCACTCACCTGCTTCATTTCCATAGCGTCTAACATTTCTTTTGCACCATAAGCTACTTTACCAGAACCCGTTAAAACAAGTTTTATGTTAGGAAGTTGGTTTCTGCGTAAACGCTCAATCAACGTTTTTTGATCGGGCAATGTTTCGGCTTTAGCCAAAGAAAATAAATCATATTTTAACCCAAAAGCTCTAATTCCGTTGTATGCTCCTACTATACCTGCATAACGACCAAAACCAATCAATCTTCCGTTGTTTTCATTCACAATGGTTTCGTGATCGTATAATGTGATGTTATGCTCTAAAATATGACGCAGTAAATCTCTGTTATAAGGTTGTTTTTTTATGGTATGCGAAAAGAAAAAATAACTTTTATTAGGAATTAAAGCAGACATTGGCACTTCTTTCACTCCTATTAAAACATCGCAGTTTGTTATATCTGATACTATTTCAAAACCTTTATCTGCATAAGCATCATCAGGGAAAATTCGAATATCTGAAGCTTCAACTACGATATTTGCCTGAGGAAATTCGTCTTTGAATTGAGCTAAGCGAGATGGAGAAAAAACAACTCTTCTGTCTGGTGGGCTCTTGCGTTCTTTAATGATTCCGAATTTCATAATTATGATTTTGTTATTTCTTACAAATATACCATAAGCCATACGCTTAAACAAGTATTTTCTTTGAGTTTGACTAAAAGTGTTGTACTTTTGGCAAACTTTTTGATTATTACTAATCACAAATTACTTGGGGTCGACTGGTTTTGACAGCGGGTCTAATGAGGTAGTAAGCACGTCGAGCCTTGAAATACAGCTCGTAAATTCAGTATTTTAACATTTTAACAGGCGAAAATAACTACGCTTTAGCTGCATAATCCGAATTATAGTACGATTTGCCAAGTCCTAACAAGGTTAGGAAGCTGGATTCTCTCCAATAGCCTTGGTTTATGGCGATTGAACATGGAGAACCGTAAAAGTAAACCTAGAGGCGGTGATGCTTTAAATCCGTTTTGAACTGGTAAAGCTAAGTTGTGTGTTGTTGTTTTTGGCGTAGCACACAATCGAAAATCCAATCAAAAACTAAACGTGTAGAAAGCTGTTTGATTGCCTGTTTGGACGAGAGTTCGATTCTCTCCGACTCCACTTAAAACAACCCTAACTAATTGATTTAGTTAGGGTTATTTATTTGTGTAAAAACATTAGTGTAAAACATATCCGCTCTAGCCTTTAGATTTGTTCTTTGAAAAATTCCCCCGCTCCCGCGCGAATCCTTTCGCGTGGTTACAATTTAAAATACTGAAAAACACAAATATCTTTTATTAATCCTTTAGTTCCAGAATAGTCACAAGCCCCTGCTCCCGCGCGAATCCTTTCGCGTGGTTACAATTTAAAAT
>CBFIIG010000027.1:0-16984 GCA_965662615.1 Flavobacterium sp. | reverse complement strand
GCTCGAAAAATATTTGAAAAAGTATATGCTAAAGGTTATGTTTCTGCTAGATTATTGAAACAATTAGGCGATAGCTATTATTTTACTGCCGATTATAAAAAGGCATTAAAGTATTATGATCTCTTATTGAATAACTATAGTAACATAGATTCGCTTTACAAACTACGCTTTAAAGTTTGTACAAATACTTTTGAAAACAGCAAAAAGAATAATATAAAAACTATAAATAGTGATTATGCAATAGAAAATGCAATTTTTAACACTAAAGAAACAGATTATGCTCCTGCGTTTATAAATGATAAATTATTATTTTCGTCGGGGAGAGAAGATGATTTTGCTATAAAAAGAGTGCAAGATTGGAATGGAGAGGCGTTTACCGATTTGTATTTTTTTAACACAGAAGACTCTACTGTTGTTCCATTACCAAAAACTATCAACTCCAAGTATAACGAGGGGGCTGTGGTATATGATTCTATCAATAAGCGACTTTATTTCACTCGAAATAATTATTCTAATAGAAAAAAAGGCTTTAGCAAATCCAATTTAGTTTTGTTAAAAATATATTCTATTGATTTTATAAATGGTGAATGGAAGAATTTACAAGAATTACCTATAAATTCAGATGAGTTTAATACAGCTCACCCCGCATTAAGTGAAGACAGAAAACATCTATTTTTCAGTTCGGATAGGCCTGGTGGTTTTGGAGGTTCCGATTTATATAAAGTTGAAATATTAGGTAATAATGTTTTTGGAACTCCAGAAAATTTAGGCAGTACAATTAATTCTATTGCCAGAGAATCTTTTCCGTTTTTACTTCAAGATGTTTTGTATTTTACTTCTGATAGAGCAGAAGGTTTTGGAGGTTTAGATATTTTTGAATATGACTTTACGCTACAAACATTAACAAATTTACCACAACCCATAAATTCACCACAAGACGATTTTTCTCTAATTATTAACCCGATAACAAGTAAAAGCTATTTTACGTCTAATAGAAAAAGCGGAATAGGTAGTGATGATATTTATATTTTTAATTGGAAGATAGAAGAAAAAACAGAATCGGAAATAGTTTTATATGATTCGGAAACTGGGGAACCCTTGGCATTTTGCAATGTAGAGATGACACAAGTAAACAATAATAAAGTTAGAGAAGAACAAACTAATGAAAAAGGAGTTTTAGATATTAAAAAAATTGACAAAACAACTTATATTATAAACGTATCAAAAGAAGGGTATTTGACTGACGGTATTCAGTTTACCTTTTCCGAAAAAGATAATAATCAAATAAAAATATACCTAAAAAGAGAACAAAAGGAATTAGCTGTTGGAGACGATTTGTCTAATGCTTTGCAAATTGATAATATTTATTACGATTTAGATAAATTTTTTATACGTAAAGACGCAGAGGTTGAACTAATGAAGATAGTTTTATTAATGGAAAGCTATCCTAAAATGCAAATCGCAATTAATTCGCACACAGACAGTAGACAAACCAAGGAGTATAACATGCAGTTATCTATAAATAGAGCCAAAGCCGCTTACAATTGGCTTATTAAAAATGGAATTAAAGCTAACAGGTTGTCTTTCAAAGGGTTTGGCGAAAATAAATTACTTAACAACTGCAAAGACAACGTAGATTGCACTGAAACAGAGCATCAAAAAAACAGAAGAAGTGAATTTATTATTACAAAAATGTAGTTCTTTTTGCAGATTATCTATATAAAAAGGTTGTATAAAGCTTTTAAGATGTAACTTATCTAAAAGAAATTTTAAAAATCATATCAAGTTCTATTTTTGTGGTATAAATATGAGAAATGATACAACTTTTAAAAAAATGTGGAAATTTAGAGCCTTTTGAGATAAAAAACTCTAGTGTTATTTTTATAATGGCAGGCCCACTTATTTACCTATATAGTTTAATAATATATTTTTTTAGACCAGATGCAATAGAAATACCCTATTCTAGGATTTATTATGGTGTTTTGTTTGTGCTAATAGGTTTATTGCCTTTTTTAAAAAGTAAAAAAATTGAAAAAGCATATGGACTTTTTATTTTTGTTGGGTTATTAATTTTTTCTGCAAATCTATTTTACACAAGTTTTTTAAACTATTTTAAATTAGACTACTTACTTGGGGCATACGTTCTTGTTTTTGGTTCGTTATTACTTTTGTCAAATCGAATTTTAATAATTACTTACATTACAATCATATTGTTATTTGTTTTTGGTTTGTGTTATTTGTCTGAAATACCAATAGAAAACAAAATGGCGATAAATGTATCTATGTTTACTATTTTTTTGTTTTCATTTTTAATTTTAAATTCTTCATTAAGAAATAGAAGTGCATTAAAAAATTTAAATATTTTATTAGAAAAAAGAATTGAAAAACGAACACGAGATTTAGAATTTAGAGCAACAGAACTGGCGGCGACCAACAAAGACTTGCAAGATTTTGCATATGTGGTTTCACACGATTTAAAAAGGCCTGTTCATAATATTTATACGGTTACTCAATTTTTAGAAGAAGATATCCGTTCTTTAGATAATCAAGAAAATATTGACCAAATTAATTTAATTAAAGAGCAAGTAAAATACATTGATCTTTTAATAAGTGGTATTTTAAATTATTCTTTGCCTACAACAGAATATCAATACGAGAATGTCGATGTTTCTGAAGTTGTTGAGAACGTTATTTACGATTATTCAGCAGAAAATATTGTGATTACCAAACATGGTATTTTTCCAAAGGTTATTATTGACAGAATGCAATTAAAAGAGATATTTTTAAATTTGGTAGTTAATGGAATAAAACACAATAAAAATAGCTTTATTAAAATTCAAATTTTTTATACAGATAAAGAAGACCATCACCTTTTCCATGTTTTAGATAATGGCCCTGGAATTCCAAAAAAATATCATGAAAAAATATTTAAACTTTTTCAAAAGTTAGAAGATCAAACAACAAATTATTCGATAGGAATGGGGCTTCCCTTAATTAAAAAAATTGTATCGAGAAATGGGGGAGAAATTGGTATTGAACAGAGTACTAGCGAAGGAACAATCTTTTATTTCACACTTCCAAAAAAAGTAAATCTAGAAAATATTAATTTAAATACTCCAAACGTTAGAGTGGTTTAAAACCAAAGTTATAAAAATACCAAAATAAATAATAGCCACTAAAAATTTAAAAAAAGTGCCAATTATAAATCCCAATAGAGACCCTGTTGCTGCTTTAAAAGCTCTGTTTGTGTCTGTTGAGTTGTATAAAAGTTCACCAATTAATGCGCCAAGAAACGGCCCAATTATAAAGCCAAACGGTATAGGGGCAAGTAAACCTACAATGAGCCCTATATTGGTACCCCAAATACCAAACCTACTACCACCAAACCTTTTAGTCCCTTTAGCGGGTATTACATAATCTAAAATAGCTACCCCAATTGCTATCATAAATGTAATACCCAATACCCAATAGTTAATCTCTATTTCGGGAACTAAATACAGCAGTAAAATTCCTAACCAAGAAATTGGAGGCCCAGGTATAACAGGTAAAAAGCTACCTAATACGCCTAAGCACATACATAAAAGTCCCAATAAAAGTAGTATAAATTCCATTTTTTTGTTTTTTCAAAAGTATAAATTATTTAAGTTAATTAGTATAATAAGTTGTGTTTTTAGGTTTTTGAAATTAAATAATGCAATCCTTTTAAGGGTTAGTACAATACCTATTTTTTTGCTATTTTTACAAAAAAATAGATAATTGAAACCAATTTTACTTTTAATATTATTTTTAGTGGTGTCTTGTCAGTTTTTCGACACCAAAAAACCTGACGAAGCAGCGTTGTTAAAGTCGGAGTTAAATAAAATTAATTGGAAAAAAATTGATCATTTTCCAACGCCTGATAGTTGTAGCCATCATATAGATACTGTAAACCAAAAGATATGTTTAATGGAGTTTTTACAAAGCACATTAAACAGTAAAGTGCAAAACGATAGTTTACTTGTTTGGCCAATAAGTTTAGATACTTTAAGTATTGTAGTAACTATAGAACCATCTGCTGAAGTGCATTTTAAAACCCAGTTTATTCCGTTAGTAAATGATACAATAGAAAGAGAGTTTCAAATTATTTTAGATGAAAAGCTAAAGGATTTTCCGAAAATTCAACCCGCAATTAAACAAGGTATTAAGGTAAAAACAATAGTAAAAACACCTATAATAATTCCTATTAAAAAATAAAAATTGGCTACAGAACGAATTATTTTAGGAATAGACCCAGGGACTACAATTATGGGTTTTGGGCTAATTAAAGTGGTGAATAAAAAAATGGAGTTTATTCAGTTAAACGAGCTGCAATTAAATAAACTAGATAATCATTACCAAAAGTTAAAACGTATTTTCGAGCGCACAATTGAATTAATAGACACCTATCATCCAGATGAAATTGCCATAGAAGCACCTTTTTTTGGTAAAAATGTGCAGTCCATGTTAAAATTAGGAAGAGCACAAGGTGTTGCAATGGCAGCAGGACTTTCTAGAGATATTCCCATTACAGAATACGAGCCTAAAAAGATTAAAATGGCCATAACAGGAAACGGAAATGCAAGTAAAGAACAAGTAGCAAAAATGCTGCAACAACTTTTGGGTTTAAAATCACTACCAAAAAACTTAGATAGTACTGATGGTTTGGCAGCTGCGGTTTGTCATTTTTTTAATTCTGGAAAAATAACAGCTGGTAAAAGTTACACGGGTTGGGACGCTTTTGTAAAACAAAACGAAAATAAAATAAAAAAATAGTGGCTGCAATCTATATACATATTCCGTTTTGTAAACAGGCATGTACGTATTGTGATTTTCATTTTTCTACCAATCGCGCAAAAAAAGACGATATGGTTTTGGCTCTTGCCCAAGAAATAATTGAGCGAAAAACCGAACTGAAAAGTGAAATTATAAATGCAATTTATTTTGGAGGAGGAACACCTTCGGTTTTAAGTGTTGTAGAAATTGAAATATTGTTAAATACAGTAGCTAATAATTATACTCTTGCCGATGCACTAGAAATTACATTAGAAGCGAATCCGGACGACTTATCCGATTCTTATTTAGAGCTTCTTTCTAAAACCAAGATAAATAGATTAAGCATTGGTGTACAATCATTTTTTAACGAAGATTTGGTTTTAATGAATAGAGCTCACAATGCAAACGAAGCGCTATATTCTATAAAAAAGGCTAAAACTTATTTTAAAAATATTTCTATAGATTTAATATATGGCGTGCCAAATATGCCTTTAGATCGTTGGAAACAAAATGTAGATACGGTTTTAGAACTTGAAATTCCGCATATTTCTAGTTATGCCTTAACGGTAGAGTCAAAAACAGTATTACATAAGCAAATTGAAACAGGAAAAGTTACACCTGTAAACGAAAAAATGGCCAAAACTCATTTTAATTATTTAGTAACTGCATTAACAAATAATGGATACGATCATTATGAAATTTCTAATTTTAGTAAACCAAATTTTTACTCGGTGAATAACAGTAATTATTGGTGCGGTGGCCCATATTTGGGAATAGGTCCAGGGGCACATTCTTTCGATGGTATTTTTAGAAGTTGGAACGTTGCTAATAATTCTAAATATATAAAAGGAATAAATGCAGGTATTCGTAATTACGAAAAAGAAGAATTAACAGAAATTGATCGCTATAACGAATATATAATGACAGGTTTACGAACCCAAAAAGGAGTTTCTATTTCGGTTATAAAAGATAAATTTGGTATAAAAACAGCTAATTATTTTATAAAAAATATTCAAAAACATATAGAAAACAATACCATATATATTGCAGCAGATTGCTACAAAACAACTCAAAAAGGGAAGTTTTTATCAGACGGAATTTCAAGTGATTTATTTTTAGTAAATTTGAACTAAAGCTACCTTTTTTATGAAAGCAATTGTAACAGTAGAGCAAGCCCAATTTAATATAGATTTTAATGCTCCTTTAGACATTTCTATTCCACTTAACGGAACTCAGGAAAATCCAAATGCTTGGTATTTAGATGCGCCGCAAATTCTACCCGTTACAATGGGCGACTGGGTGGGTAGTGTAGCTAGTGGAACTTCTTCTACAAATTTTAATTCTATATGGTTTAATCCACATGCGCATGGTACACATACCGAATGTGTGGGGCATATTACAGTTCCTTTTTATAGTATAAATAGCTGTTTGAAAAACTTTATGTTTTTAGCAGAAGTAATTAGTGTAAAGCCAATTTTAATACAAAATGATTGGGTAATTACTTTAGAAGAAATTAAGAAATTTAAATTGCATAAAAACACAAGGGCTATAGTTATTAGAACTTTGCCTAATAATTTAGATAAATTAAAAAAACAGTACTCACATACCAATCCGCCTTATTTTGAGCCTGAAGTTATGTCTTATCTTGTAGCCATAGGTATAGATCATATATTGGTAGATTTACCAAGTGTAGATAAAGAAAAAGACGAAGGAAAATTACTTTGTCATAAAGCATTTTGGTGTTTAGACGATGTAAAAGAACCAGAAGCAAAAACACGATTTAACGCTACAATTACCGAGTTTATTTATGTAAATAACTCTATTACAGATGGTTTGTATGTACTAAATTTGCAAATTGCTTCTTTTGTAAACGACGCTTCGCCTAGCAAACCTATTTTATATAAAATTGAATAAAGATGGATATTGAATCTTTATATAAATTTTGTATGTCTTTAGAGGGGGTAACAGAACATTTGCCATTTGATAAAGATACTTTGGTTTTTAAAGCCAATGGTAAAATGTTTATTTTAACCTCGTTAAAAGGTTGGGAAGTTGGTTCGCCATCTGTAAACCTAAAATGTAATCCGGAATTGGCACTAGAATTACGAGCTAAATACGAAGCTGTTTTGCCAGGGTATCATATGAATAAAACACATTGGAATACTATTAAATTTTTTGAAGATATGCCTGAAGAAGAAATAATGGAACAGATAATAAATTCGTACAAGCTAATTTTTAAATCAAAAAAATAAAGCTTAATCGGTTGTTCGTCTATAGATTTAAGTTATTCGTCGACTTTAGCGAGTTACAAAAGCATTAACTGTAAGTTTTTATTTTAAAATAATTTATTTTTGAAACTAAATATATATAAAAGAATATGTCAAAAGTATTAAATATCTTATTAATTGAAGATGACGCTATTGAAATAATGAAATTCAATAGAGTAATGAAGTCATTAAACATGAACCATAAAGTAGTTGAAGCGAACAATGGGGAAGACGCAATTAGAATTTTAAAAAACGATGGTGATATTCCAGATATTATTATACTCGATTTAAACATGCCTAAATTAGACGGTAAAGAATTTCTTCAAATATTAAAAACCGATGAGATTTTAAAATATATACCTTCTATTGTTTTAACAACATCGGGTAATTTAAAAGATGTAAAAGAATGTTATAGTATTGGTATTGCGGGTTATATTTTAAAACCTTTAAAATATGAAGACTATAAAGAACGCATTAGTAGTTTATTGAATTATTGGATAAATAATGAAATAATATCTAAACAATTTTAATATGTACGGAATTGTAAATAAATCTATACAAGAGTTAATCACGCATAAGTTTGGTATAGATGTTTGGGCTAAAATTAAAGTTAAAAGTAATATAGATATAGATTACTTTTTAAGTAATGAACCCTACGATGACGAAATCACATATAGTCTGGCATCAGCGGCTTCAGAAGTTTTAAATGTTTCTGTAGATGTTGTTTTAGAACTTTTTGGTGAATGGTGGGTTATGGATACTACTCAAAAAAAATACCCAGGAATGGTAAAGTCTGGAGGTAAAAATTTAAAAGAATTTTTAATTAACATGCCTCATTTTCACAACAGAGTAATGCTTGTATATCCTAAATTATCTCCACCAGAGTTTAAAGTAAGCGAAGTTTCAGACAACGGACTTAATCTTCATTACTTCTCGCATAGGCCCGGCTTATATGCCTTTGTTTTGGGTATAATTAAAGGTTTGTCGCAATTGTACGAAACGCCTGTTACAACAAAGTTAATTAAGTCGCGTTACGATGGAGATTCACATGAGATATTTAATATAAATTGGTAATATATGTTGAATTTTAGCTTCAATTCAAATGAATTTAATTCTATTTTCCCCTTTTATCTTTTATTTTCTTTTGATCTAAAATTAATAAGCTACGGACAAAGCATAAAAATTTTAATTCCAGAATTAGAAACTGAAGGTCATTTTTCTTCTTTTTTTGAAATTGATAGACCTAAAGTTGATGCGCTAAATTACGAGAGCTTCTCAAATTTAACAAATGGTTTAACAAGCTTAAAAATAAAAAGTAAAGAGTTAATTTTACGTGGACAATTTTTAAAAAATGAAAAAGGCTTACTTTATTTAGGTTCTCCCTTTTTTAGAACTACTTCTACAATAATTAATAATAATTTAAATTATCAAAATTTTGCCTTTCACGACCCTCAATTCGACTTATTACATTTATTAAATAATCAAGAAAATTCGACAGCAGAGTTGAAAGAATTAGTTGAATTAATAAATACTCAAAAGGAGAAATTAAATACAGATAAAAAAGAATTAGAACGCCTTTCGCTAGTTGCTAGTGCAAACGAAAATGGAATTATTTTTACAAATAATAAAGGGAGAATTATATGGTGTAACGATGCCTATTCTAAAGTTACAGGATTTTCTAAAGAAGAGGTTATAGGAAAAACGCCTATTGAAATAGGATTGAATGAAACCAATAAAAATCAAAATTTTCAAGCTTTACTTGAACCTTTTTATAAAGGACAATTAATAGATATCGAGTTTTTACACGGGAGAAAAGATGGTAGCTGTTTCTGGGTAAAATCAAAAGGACATCCTGTTTTAGATAAAAACGGAGATGTTCAGCAATATTTTGCTATGATTGAGGATATAACTAGTGAAAAAGAGGCTAATTCTCAATTACTAGAATCTCAATCCAGACTAACCACTTTAATTGCAAACCTTCAAATTGGATTGTTGTTAGAAGATAAAGACAGAAATATCTTGTTTACAAATCAAAAATTTTGTGATTTATTCCAAATGAAAATTAAACCTCAAGATTTAATAGGAATTAATTGCAATAACATTGCTGGTTTAGCATCTCAATTGTTTCAAAATCCGGATAAATTTGCAGCAGACATAGATACATTTATTAGCGATAAAAAAGCAGTTATTGGTAATCAATTGGAATTGCAAAATGGTAAAATTTATTCCCAAAGCTACACTCCAATTTTTAAAGAATCTGTTTTTAACGGAAATTTATGGACCTACGATGATGTTACTACTAAAATAAAATATGAAGAGAGTTTAGCATTAGAAAAAGAGAAATATAGTCGAATAATTGCCAACATGAATTTAGGTTTGATTGAAACAAATTTAGATGACGAAATTACATTAGTAAACCAAAGCTTTATTGATATTAGCGGGTATTCTTCGGATGAATTAATTGGTAAAAAAGGAACCGATTTATTTTTAACTCCAAGCGATAAAGAGAAAATTTGGGAGAAATTAAAATTGCGTACCGAAAAAAAATCGGATTCGTACGAAATTGCAATTATAAATAAAGAAGGCGAACACAGAGAATGGTTGGTTAGTGGTGCTCCAAACACAAATATTAATGGAGAAGTTATAGGCTCTATAGGTATTCATTTAGATATTACCGAAAGAAATAAACTAGAGGCCCAAAAAGAAGAGTTATTAAAAAAATTAGAAATACAAAATGAGCAATTAAACGATTATGCTCAAATAGTTTCGCACGATTTAAAATCGCCGCTAAGAAGTATTCATTCCCTTATAACCTGGATAATAGAAGACGACGCTACATTAAGTGAACTAGCTTTAAATCATTTAAAGCTAATTGAGCAAAAAGTAGAAAGTATGGACAGTCTTATAGAAGGCATACTAACTTATGCAAAATTAGATACTATTAGTTCAACTAAAGAAAATGTAGATATTGCTAATTTGGTAAAAACTATTGTTGATATAATTTATGTTCCAGAGAACATACAAATCGAAATTCAAGAAAATTTACCAACCATAAAAGCAGATAATTTTAGAATGCATCAGGTGTTTCAAAACCTAATATCAAATGCTGTTAATTATAACGATAAGCCTATTGGCTTTGTGAAAATTAATTGTATTGAAGAAGCCGATAAGTATATTTTTACTGTTAAAGACAACGGACAAGGAATTGCAAAAGAGCATCAAGAAAAGATGTTTAACTCTTTTCAGTCTTTTACTAAAATGAAAGGTTCTACTGGTTTAGGACTTTCTATAGTTAAAAAAATAATTAAAATGTACGACGGTAAAATTATTGTAGAAAGTGAGTTAGGCGTTGGTACAACATTCTTTATTCATTTAAAAAAAACAGTAAATGAAAATAGTTCAAGCATATAAAAAAGAAAGCGAACAATGGAATTATCTTAATTTAAAAATTGAGCTTGTAAATCCTTTAGTTTTGGTTTTTGGAAGTCGTTTACTTTTAGAGCAAACAACAGTTTACGATGAGGTAAAATTAGAATTTCCATATGCGCATATTATTTTCGCATCTACAGCAGGTGAAATTTTCGACACTCAAGTTTTCGATAATTCTATAACAGTTTTAGCTGTAGAGTTTGAAAAAAGTACCTTTGAAATTGCATCTGCAAATACGTTAGATTTCAATAAAAACGCAAAAGATGTAGGTCGTTTTCTTTTTGAAAAAATAAATACAAAAAACTTAAAGCATCTTTTTGTAATTTCCGAAGGTAGTTTTATAAACGGTAGCGACTTAATTAAGGGTATTTTAGGTAGTTCTAAACACAATTTTACATTGTCTGGAGGATTGTGTGGCGATGGCCCTTTTTTCAATAAAACATTAGCGTCTTATAACGAAAACCCTAAAGAAGGTGAAGTTATTTTAATTGGTCTTTACGGTGCTACTTTAGAAGTTACAACCGCAAGTTTTGGTGGCTGGATACCTTTTGGACCAGAACGAATTATTACAAAATCAGAAGGAAATATTTTATATGAAATTGACGGCCAGCCAGCCTTAGATTTATATAAAAAATACCTTGGAGAAAAAGCAAATAAATTACCACAAGCATCTTTACAATATCCATTAAATGTAAAAGGTATAAATCAAACTCAACCTGTTGTTCGTACAATATTAAATATAGATAACTCCAATCAATCCATGATTTTAGCAGGTGATGCAGAAGTGGGTTCTAAGGTTCAGTTAATGATGTCTTCTGTTGATGGAATTATTGATGGAGCTCAAAAAGCAACATTACACGCACAAAAACACAGGTTAAACCCATCAGAATTGGCATTAGTGGTTAGTTGTATTGGTAGAAAAATTGTCCTAAACCAAAGAGTAGAAGAAGAAATAGAAGAAGTAAAATCTATTTTAGGCAACGATACAAAAATTTCAGGATTTTACTCTTATGGAGAAATTGCTCCTTATCCAAATCAGACGGGTTGTGAATTGCACAACCAAACCATGACACTAACTTTAATAAGCGAATAATGAATTCTTTATTAAAACGTCAAATAGAAAAACATTTAAACTCGAGTCAATTAAAAGAAATGGCTTCGTTTTTAAATGCAATAAACGATTCTTATATAAATTACGAAGATCAACTAGCAATGCAGCATAGGGCAATGAAAATAAGTTCGGAAGAATTATTTAATGCCAACCAAAAACTTATAGAAGAAGCTCTTTTACAAAAAGAAATAAATACAAATTTAGAATCTATTCTAGATTCAATGGAGTTTCAAATTACATCTTTGCCTAATCAAGAAAAGCAAGAAGTCTCTAAAATTATAAAAGAGCAATCCATAGAAATTATAAAAATAAGTAAACAAAGAGCTTTACTATTGGCAAATTTAGAAAAGCAAAATTTGGCTTTAAATGAATATGCGCATATGGTTTCTCACGATTTAAAAGCCCCTTTACGAAGTATTGATGCTTTATTAAATTGGTATATAGAAGATAACGCTAAAACATTAACAAAAGAAGACTTTACAATACTTAATAAAGTAATTTCTAATGTTGAAAAAATGGATTTGCTCATAAAAGGAATTTTAGATTATTCTTCAATAGACATAGATGTTTCTGAGCATCGAAATATAGATTTTAACGATATAATTGCCGAAGTAATAAATACCATACACTTGCCAAACCATGTAAACATTAATGTTAACGGCAAATTACCTATCTTAAGTGGGAACTCATTTAAGTTTAAACAATTGTTTCAAAACCTTATTCAAAACGCAATTAAGTATAATGATAAAGAAATTTGCGAAATTAATATTGGTTTTAACGAAGCCGAAAAGTCTTATACATTTTATGTAGCAGACAATGGAAAGGGAATTGACTCTAAATATTTCGAAAAAATATTTAACGTTTTTTCTAAATTAGAAAGCAACACAGATTCATCTGGTATTGGCCTTTCGATAGTTAAAAAAATAGTAGAATCCCACCAAGGTACAGTTTGGTTAGAGAGTGAAGAACAAGTTGGAACTACATTTTACTTTACACTTTTTAAATAATGGAAGAGCCAAATTTAGATTATATAAAAGAAATGACTTCGGGTGATTCGGTTTTTGAAATTAAAATAATTACTATTTTAAAAGAAGAATTACCAGTTGAGGTTATGTGGTATAAAGAAAAATTGGCTTTAAATAATTTTAATGAAGCTGCAGCAGCAGTTCATAAATTAAAACATAAAATTTCTATATTAGGACTCGAAAGTGCTTATGAATTAGCAAATGTACACGAAGAAGAGCTTAAAAACAGTAAAACGAATAATGCTATTATTTTTTCTAATATATTAGATAAAATGCTTAAATTTGTAGCTGAATTACAATAAATTAACTATGAATTGTATTGTTATAGATGATGAAAAATTAAGCAGGGCATTTGTCTGTCAACTAGTGAAAAATTCTAAAAAATTAACATTTTTAGAAGAGTTTGAAGACCCTATTTCTGCTTTAAAATTTATTAATAAAAATAAGGTAGATGTTATTTTTTTAGACATACATATGCCTAATTTTACAGGTTTCGATTTAATTCAATCGTTGGCTTATCCTCCAAAAGTAATTTTAATTACCTCAGACAAAAACTTTGCTGTAGATGCATTCGAGTATACGTGTATTAAAGATTATTTGGTAAAGCCTATAAAAGAAGACCGTTTTGAACTTGCAATAAATAAGCTTTTTGATACCATAAAAGAAGAAAAAATTGACTTGGAAGTAGATGAAAATGCGAGCAATTTTTATGTAAATATTGACCGTCGTTTGGTTAAAATTCAATTTAGTGATGTAAACTTTATCGAAGCTAAAGGAGATTATATATTAATTAAAACAATAACGGTAAACCATACGGTACATACAACATTAAAAAAAATACAAGAACTTTTACCTAAAAAAACATTTTTAAAAATTCACCGCTCTTTTATAATTAATATTGACAAAATTGTAGATATCGAAGATAACAGCGTGCTAATAAATAAAGATGTTATTCCAATAAGTCGTTCATTTAGAAAAGAACTGTTAGACAATATAAATTTATTATAACAAAAAAGCACCTATAAAAGGTGCTTTTTTTATACTTAATGTTACTTTTAGTATCTGTAATATTCTGGTTTATAAGGCCCTTGTACAGTTACTCCAATATATTTAGCTTGATCTTCAGAAAGGGTTTCAAGTTCTACACCTAATTTCGACAAATGCAAAGCAGCTACTTTTTCATCTAAATGTTTTGGAAGCATGTAAACCTCATTTTTGTATGCAGCACTATTAGTCCAAAGTTCTATTTGTGCCAACGTTTGGTTTGTAAATGAATTACTCATTACAAAACTTGGGTGACCAGTTGCGCAACCTAAGTTTACTAATCTTCCTTCCGCTAAAATAATAATGTCGTTTCCGTTAACGGTATATTTATCTACTTGAGGCTTAATTTCAACTTTAGTATTGCCGTGGTTTTTATTCATCCAAGCCATGTCAATTTCATTGTCAAAATGACCAATGTTACAAACAATAGTTTTGTCTTTCATCATTTCAAAATGATGTCCTTTTACAATGTCTTTATTTCCGGTAGTTGTAATCACAATATCCGCAGTTTTAATAACTGTTTCCAAACGTTTTACTTCAAAACCGTCCATTGCAGCTTGTAAAGCACAAATAGGGTCAATTTCTGTTACAGTAACAATAGAACCTGCTCCTTTAAACGAAGCGGCAGTTCCTTTACCTACGTCACCATATCCACAAACAACAACTCTTTTACCAGCAAGCATAATATCTGTTGCTCTTCTTACTGCATCTACCGCAGATTCTTTACAACCGTATTTATTGTCAAATTTAGACTTAGTTACCGAGTCATTAACATTTATAGCTGGCATGTGTAACGTTCCGTTTTCCATACGCTCGTACAAACGGTGAACACCTGTTGTAGTTTCTTCAGATAGACCTTTAATGCCTGCTATTAATTCTGGAAAACGGTCAAAAACCATATTGGTTAAATCGCCACCATCATCTAAAATCATATTTAATGGCTCTCTGTTTTCTCCAAAATGAAGTGTTTGTTCAATACACCAATCAAATTCTTCTTCGTTTAAACCTTTCCAGGCATAAACAGATATACCTGCTGCTGCAATTGCTGCTGCTGCGTGGTCTTGAGTAGAGAAAATATTACAAGAACTCCAAGTTACATCTGCACCTAAAGCGACTAAAGTTTCTATTAATACAGCAGTTTGAATAGTCATGTGTAAACAACCTGCAATACGCGCCCCTTTTAATGGTTGGCTTGCTCCAAATTCTTCACGTAAAGCCATTAATCCAGGCATTTCAGCTTCGGCTAATTCAATTTCTTTTCTTCCCCAATCCGCTAAAGTAATGTCTTTTACTTTGTACGGAACGTAAGTAGTTGTACTTGTACTCATCTGTTGTATATTTGTATTATTATAATAAGTTGCAAAGATACGTACTTTTAGATTATTTATAAATCTTTTACCATTTTTGTGAAATGTTTAAGAGTTAACTTCTACCATAAATGCCAATACATTCTGTTCTTATTCCTAAGCCAAATACCAAAATAGCCGTTTGGAAGATTACTGAAACTTTAGATTTTTTAATTTCTGAAGTTACTTTAACTCCAAATTCGCAACAAAGGTTAAATGGCATGAGGTCCGAAAGTCATAAAAAAGGATTTTTGGCGGTTCGAATGGCTATGCAGGTTTTAGGTTATACAGATACCGATTTATATTATACAGAAAATGGAAAACCCCATTTAAATGATAAAAAGAATATATCTATTACACATTCTTTTAATTTTTCGGTAGTTATAGTCAGTGATGAATCTGTTGGGATAGATATTGAATGGTGCCGGGACAAGGTGCAACGTATTGAAAAAAAGTTTGTGCATCCTGAAGAGTTTTTTTATCCAAAAAACGACTATCTAAATACTTTTTTAACTGTTATTTGGGGAGTAAAAGAATCGGTTTACAAAATGTATGGCGAAAAAGGCTTGAGTTTTTTAGATCATATAAAAGTGAATCCTTTCGATTTAAGAGAGCAAAAAGGAATAGCAAATGTTGATTTTTTAAATGAGAAGAGCAGTTTTGTTTTCCATTTTAGAACAATAGAAAATTTTGTACTTGTTTTTACCTTTAACTCATAATCTATGTTCGATTTTCTTTTCTCACAATACAAAAATTACTCAACTTTATTTCTGGTATTGGAAATTGTTGCCGTTGCATTTGGAATAATAAGTGTTTTTTACGCTAAGAAAAATAATATTTTAGTGTTCCCAACAGGGATTATTAGCACGGCTATTTTTATTTATTTACTATATAATTGGGAGCTTTTGGGCGATATGTTGGTTAATATATATTATACCATATTTAGTATTTACGGATGGTTTGCTTGGTCTAAAAATAAAAATAGCGATGCGTTACAAGTTTCTTCATTAACTAAAAAAGATTATGTTTTTACTGTAAGCTTATTTACCATCTCTATAATTATTGTAGCTTTGTTATATACTTATTACAATAAATTTACTTCTGTAGTAGCATATTTGGACACATTTACAACTGCATTGTTTGCAGTAGGAATGGGATTAATGGCACGCAGAAAAATAGAAAATTGGTTGGTATGGATTGTAGCTAACCTAATCTCGGTGCCCTTGTATTTTTATAAAGGCTATACGTTTACAAGTTTACAATACCTTATTTTTACAATAATTGCCTTATACGGATATTTAGAATGGAGAACTATTTTACAGCATCAGATAAAGAAATAATAAAGTCAAAAGAAAATACAGTAGAGCATATAAAAGCACAATTAACTTTTTTTAAAAACGGAGTAAAAGTTGTAAATTGTGTAAAACCTGCAACAATTAACGATGGTATTTTAAGTTTTTCATCGGGAGATATTTTAGGGTATGCTTCATATTTTGAAGGGCAAAAAGAGAATTTAGAAATAATAAAAATGGTACCAGCATCTGGTGCAGCTACAAGAATGTTCAAAGAGCTTTTTGAGTTTTTGCAAAAATTGCACACCGATAAAAAGCGTTTTTCTAAATTAATTCAAGATAAAAAACATAAAAAAATCATTAAATTTTTTCTTCAAAAAAAGCGTTTTCCTTTTTATAAAGAAATTGTTAATGCTTGTTTAATAGATAACCCAAATTATTTAACTTTAAGTTTTGAAGAGCAAAATTTGTTGTTTTTAAACACGATGTTGTTTCATTTAGAGTTTAATTTTGCAAATAAACCAAAAGCGGTTCTTCCGTTTCATACTCTAAACAATTCTATTATAACACCAATAGAAAGCCAATGCAAAGAGGTTTTGTATTGCAATAGTATAACAGGTAAGCCAAAAATTCATTTTACTATATCGCAAGAGCATCAAGATTATTTTAATGCTATAAT
>CBFIIG010000026.1:0-17241 GCA_965662615.1 Flavobacterium sp. | reverse complement strand
CTAGCAACGAAATAGTTGCTGAAAATAGCTTTAATGGAAATTATAAAATAGATGCTGGAAGTTCTACTTTTAATTGGGTTGGTAAAAAACTAACTGGTGAACACAGTGGATTTATTAAGTATTTAGATGGTGGTTTTGATGTTGAAAACGGAAAAGTAATTGCTGGTAAATTTGTTTTAGACATGAACTCTATTAATGTTACTGACTTAGAAGGCGATAAAAAATTAAGTTTAGAAGGACATTTAAAAGGAACCGAAAAAGATGCTGAAGACCACTTTTTTAATGTTGCAAAATATCCCGAAGCTGTGTTTAATGCTACAGGTATGGAAAACAACTTATTAGTAGGAGATTTAACAATGAAAGACATTACAAACGAGGTAAAAATACCTGTTACTGTTACCAAAGATGGAGAAAAATGTACTATTACATCAGAAAAATTTACAATTGATAGAACTAAATGGAATGTGAAATATGCTTCAAAATCGGTATTTGACGATTTGGGTGATAAATACATTAACGACGAAATTGAACTAAGTTTTACTGTTGTTTCGTATTAATAAAAACTATTTATAATAAATATGCCCCAAATTGTAATTTACTTTTTGGGGCTTTTTTTATAGTATTTCTGCCAAAGCATTTTCTATTTGCGGAAAATTAAAATGAAACCCCTCACTACTTATCTTTTGAGAACTTACTTTTTGACTTTCTAAAACCAAAGCGCTCATTTCGCCCAAAATAAGTTTTAGCATAAAAGCAGGAACAGCAGGTAAAAACAGTGACTTTTTAAGTGTTTTAGCAATATATTTAGTTAGTTCTAAATTTGTAACTGGGTTTGGGGCAACGGCATTATAAACTCCCGACTTATTTTTTTCTAACACAAAAACAAATAAACGAGCCAAATCTTGAACATGAATCCAAGACTGCCATTGTTTACCAGATGCCAATGCAGAGCCAAATCCCATTTTTATAGGTTGCAACATTTTAGGTAATGCACCTTGGTTTTTGTCTAAAACAATTCCGATTCTAACTTTACACACATTGATGTTTTCAAGTGCAAAAAGATCTGCTTTTTCTTCCCATACTTTAACTACTTCTGCTAAAAAAGTTTGCGGATTTGTAGGCGAATCTTCGGTATTTAAAACAGAAAAACTAGAGTTGTATATTCCTATTGCTGATGCCGAAATAAACTGTTCTATTTTAAAATCATTCTCTTTTATTGTTTTAAATAACAAATCGGCAGATGCGATGCGGCTATTTAAAATTTCATTTTTATAGGTTTCTGTCCATCTGTTAGCAACTGTTGCTCCAGCCAAATGAATAATTTTTGTAACACCATTAAAAGCATTTATATCAATTTCAGCTTTAGCTGGGTTCCAATAAAATCCTTTAAAATTATTTTTGTTTTGTATTTTACTTTTAGAAGTAGACAAATAGTGAACCGTGTGTTTTTGCTCCAATAAAAGATTTACAATATGCTCACCTACCAAACCTGTTGCGCCCGTAATTAAAATAGTCATAAGTATAATTTTAACAAAAATACAAACAAACCCATTTAAAACGGCAGCAATACCATATAATTAACAGTTGTTGTATTAAGCTTTTTTAAGCAACGTCCACTCAAAATGCATTTCGCTAATTGTTTCACCTTTTTCGTTTATAGCTACGGATGTTAACCAAATGGTTTGCCCCTCACCTATTTTTAAACGATCAATTAACTGTTCAACCTCTGCACCTTGGCTGCAAGTAAACTTAATTTTACCTGTTGCTTTTTTAGAAAAAACCGCTTTGTTTTGAGCTACAAGCATAGAAACTTTTAGGTCTTTTTCTTGAATAAATTTAATAACCAAAGCGCCTGTAGATAATTCGGCTGCCATTGCTTGCACTGCAAAATACATAGACTTAAATGGGTTTTGATTGATCCATTTATGCGTAACACCTACCTCACATTTTTGCTCGTTTATAAGCTTTACCCTAACTCCACTTATAAAAGCAGACGGCAATTTAAAGAATAAAAAAGTGTTTAATTTACGGGTAGTTAATTTCATTTTATTTTTTTGCTAAAGATAGTATTTAATTAGAAATTGGATAAATAATTAAAGCTCTAAATGTTAAAATAAAGTTAAAATATAGTACTTTGCAAAACATAGTACTGTCTTTTATTTATATATTTGCATTAACAAATACTATATGCAATGAACATAGAAAATACAAAAGCACAAATGAGAAAAGGTGTTTTAGAGTTTTGCATACTTTCGGTTTTAAAAAAAGAAGATGCCTATACATCGGAAATACTAGAAAACTTAAAGAACGCAAAACTACTTGTAGTAGAAGGTACAATTTACCCTTTACTCACCCGATTAAAAAACGACGGCCTTTTGCATTACCGCTGGGAAGAGTCCACTTCTGGCCCGCCAAGAAAATACTATGGCTTAACCGAAGATGGCATTACATTTTTAAATGAACTAGGTACAACATGGAACGAACTTTCTAATGCTGTAAATACAATAACAAACCAACAATAATAAAGATGAAAAAAACGATAAGTATAAATTTAGGTGGTTTTCTTTTTCATATAGACGAAGATGCTTTTCAGCAATTATCTAACTACATAAATACCATAAAAAATTCGGTTGATCCAGAAGGTAAAGACGAAATTATTGCAGATATTGAAAGTAGAATTGCTGAGTTGTTTTTAGAAAAAATAAAAGACAATAAGCAAGTTATAAATACATATGATGTAGATGCAGTTATAAAAATAATGGGGCAACCCGAAGATTATATTTTAGATGATGTTACTGAAAACGAAAGCAGTAACTCTAAAAACCATACAAGCAAGAAACTATTTAGAGATAAAAAAAGTGGTACTTTGGGTGGTGTTTGTGCTGGTTTAGCGCACTATTTTGGTATAGACCCAGTATGGCTAAAAATTATATTTTTAATTCTTATTCCGGTTACAGGTGGTACATTTATACCTATATATATTTTACTTTGGATTGTAATCCCTAAGGCCACTACAACCAGCGAACGGTTGCAGATGCAAGGAAAACCCATAAATGTTTCTAATATTGAACAGAAAGTGAAAGAAGGTATTTCGAGTATATCTGATAACATAAATAATTTAGAAACAGGAAAAGCATTTCGAAAAAGCAAATCGGCATTAGATGAGTTTTTAGAAAATTTAGGTGGGTTTTTAAAGTTAATGTTTAATTTAATAACCAAAGCATTTGGAGCCTTTTTACTTATAATATCTACTCTATTGTTTGTTGCAATTACCACAGCGAGTATAACAATGATATTTTACAGTAATTTCCCTAACAACTTAACATCCGTTAATGTACATCCATTTATTTCGTCTGTACCTGTATGGGTACAAGGTTTAATTATATTTTTCACATTTGCTATACCAGCATTAACATCGGCTCTTTTAGGCTTTAAAATATTAGTTCCAAATGCAAAAAGACCTAGTAAATATGTAAACTTTACATTGTTTGCAATTTGGTTAATTTCAACTGTATGCTTTATACTTTTATTGGTACAACATTTTAGCAATTACAAAAACCAAAATACTGTAAAACAAAACATTCCGTTAAACTTAGTGGCAAATGACACGTTGCAACTTAAAATGAATATGAAAGATATTTATGGCTATGATGAAGGAAATCGAAATAGTACAAACATAAATATAAACGGAATAAAACGTGTTTTTTCTGATAATGTTAGTCTAAAAGTTCATGCAACAACAAATAAAGAGGCTTATATGATTTTAGAAAAAAGAGATTGGGGAGCAAGTAAACAACAAGCGTATAAAAATGCAGAAAAAATAGAATACAATTTCACATACAATAAAAATATTCTTATATTTGATGAAGTTTTTAAAACCAATAAAGTTGATCTGTTTGACGTTCAGAAAGTAATAATACATTTATACTTGCCCGAAGGTTTTCACCTTCAAACATCTAAAGGAATTGAGGAAATAGATAATTCAAATAATTCGTTTTTTGACTTACAATACGATTACCCAGATGCTGTTTATGAAGTGGGTGCAAATAAAATAACATGTAAAAGTTGTCCAAACACGGTTATAGAATGGACCGAAAATAATAATGAAACAAATAACGATGTAATTTTAAAAATAAACGGAGATACAATAATTTCTAAAACAGAAAAAAATAATAGCGAACCAAAAAACATGTCTATAAAAATTGGAGACAAAGAGATTTTTAAATTAGATGTTAAAGAAAACTCGATTAAAATAGAAACTAACGACTAAATTCAAATATTATGGTAAAGTTAATTATTCAAATTACGAAACTAATAGTACTTTTAGTACTAACCCTACTGGTAAGCAGCTGTAAAATTACAGTTGAAGACGGAAGAGACGGCGAAAATGGAAAATCGGGCAACAGCTGGTTTTCTAACGAAAAAGGATCTGGAAACATTAGTACGCAAAGCAGAAAAATTGAAGGTGATTTTAGCAAAATAGAAGTAAGTAATGCCATAGTTGTAACCTTTACACAAAGCGATTCAAAATCTATTGAAGTAACTACAGAAGAAGAACTTTTAGATAATATAGTAACCGAAATTAATAACGGTGTATTAGAAATATATGTGGAAAATAGTATTAACCCAACTAAAATAGAAGTTGCTGTTTCTAACCCTAACCTAAATGCTGTAGAAACTTCTAGTGCGTCAGAGTTTATTGCTACAAACGAAATTAATACTCAAAATTTAACTTTAGAAAGTAGTAGTGCAAGTAACATTAAATTAACTACTAATACCGCCGCTTTATTTGTTGAAAGTTCTAGTGCAAGTGAACAAAATATAATTTTAAACGGTAACGAAAACACAAATGTAAATATAGAAACCAGTAGTGCTTCAACAGTAAAAATTGAAGGAATTGCAGGAACAGGAAACTACGATTCTAGCAGTGCTAGTAGCATAAAAGCAGGTGATTTACAATTACAAAATGCAACAACAAGTTCATCTAGCGGTAGCACTATTAAAGTTTTTGCAATTGAAAAGTTAAATGCAAATGCTAGTAGTGGTAGCTCTACCAAAATGACAAACAAACCCAAAGAACTCCAAATTGACGAAAGTTCTGGAGCAAGTATAAATTAGAAATCGAAAACACCTGTAAATAGCAGGTGTTTTTTTATATATTTGTAGAAAATAAAATACAATGAAAACAAAACAAATACTACCTCTTTTATTATTATTTATCTTTAGTAATGCTTTTGGTCAAAAATTAGAAAAAATAAAAGGCTCAAAAGTCGTTATAATAACTACAAAAAATATTCCTCCGTTTCATACCATTAATATGGGACAAGACATAGAATTAAATCTTGTTAAAGCAGAATTACCTTCTTTAGAAATTGAAGCTGACGATAATTTACACGAAACCGTTATGTGTACAGTTGTAGATAGTGTTTTAAAAATAGAACGTATAAAAGCAATTTCGAGAAGTAAAAAATTCGAGCTTCGAATTAATTATACCAATTCTTTAAATAAAATAGTTTTATACGACGAAGCTAAATTAATTGCTACAAATAAAATTGAATTAAAAGAACTAAATATTAATTGCAGTGAGAAATCGCAAGCCTTTTTAAATTTAAATGTTGATGAATTTAAAATTGACTTTAAAGACAAATCGAAAGCAGAATTAAATATTGTTTCTAAAAGCAGTACATTACTTTTATCTGATGAAAGCAAGCTGAAAGCATTAATCGTTTCGCCTGAAATAAAAATAGACCTTTTACAAAAAGCAGAAGCAAATATAGAAGGTGAAAGCCTAGACGCACTAATTCGCATAGATAATACTACCGAATTAATGGCAAAAAACTTTTCGGTAACCAATTTAACTTTAAAAACAGTAAACGAAGCCGAAGCAACTGTTAATGCAAAAAACCTAACATTAAGTGCTGATGACACAACCGAAACTAATTTATATGGTGACTGTAAAATTGAAATTGAAAATTTTAGCGGAAACGCAATTTTAGCTAAAAAAGAGTTGAAAGTTAAATAGGTTTGGTGGTATTTATTAGTTGTGTGTAATGCGAAAAAACAGATAGTGATGGAAATTTACTTGAAAGATTTTAAAAAAAACAAAGGACTAAATAAAGACTATTTAAATTCGTTGGAATTTCGAAAAGAATTACCAAAAGATTATGTTCAACTGTTTGAGGAGTTTAATGGTGGAGAAGGTTTTATTGGAGAGGAATATTTTGTTATGCACAGAGCTGAAAAAGTTATCGATATTAATAAAGAATATGGAATTGAAAAATTCGACTCTGAAATATTTTTAATTGGCAATAACGGAAGTGGTGAAGCTATTGGAATTGATTTGCGAAACGGAAAAACTGAATACATTTTAATTCCTTATTTATTTGAATATAATGCGATAATCAAATTGGCAGATAGAATAAACGGACTTTTTAAACGGATTTATGAAAGAGGTTATTTCGGAACATAAATAAGCACTACACACAACACCCTAAATAAGTAATGGCTTGTTTTTGGCACTTCCAGAAAATTTTATCGAATACCCTAAAACAATACAAAACAAAAAAGTCCTTAGAAATTCTAAGGACTTTAATATTTTACAAATAAAAAAAACTATTTAGCTGCTAAATAACGTTCTGCATCTAAAGCCGCCATACAACCTGTTCCGGCTGCAGTAATGGCTTGTCTGTACACATGGTCTGCAGCATCGCCACCTACAAAAACACCAGGAATACTAGTTTTAGAACTTCCAGGTGTATTTTTAATGTAGCCCGTTTCGTCTAAATCTAAAAAGTCTTTAAAAATATCGGTATTGGGTTTGTGTCCAATCGCTACAAAAAATCCAGTTGCAGGAATTTCTACTGTTTCTTTAGATGTTCTGTTAATGGCTCTAACCGCAGTAACTACTTGTCCGTCTCCAATAACTTCTTCGGTTTCTGTGTTTAATAAAATTTCAATGTTTTCGGTTTTACGAACACGCTCTTCCATAATTTTAGAAGCTCTAAATTGGTCGCTTCGCACTAACATAGTTACTTTTTTACATAATTTAGATAAGTAATGTGCTTCTTCGCAAGCACTGTCTCCAGCACCTACAATTACAACTTCTTGGTTTCTGTAAAAGAAGCCATCACAAACCGCACATGCCGAAACTCCTCCACCTAATTTAAGGTATTTTTGTTCCGATTCTAATCCTAAATATTTAGCCGATGCTCCAGTAGAAATAATTACTGTTTCGCAGTGAATTTCTTTTTCGTCGTTGATCCACACTTTATGAATATCGCCCGAGAAATCAACTTTTGTTGCCCAACCATCTCTTACATCTGTACCAAAACGCTGTGCCTGAGCTTGTAATTGCACCATCATTTCTGGTCCTGTAACACCGTCTGGGTAACCTGGGAAATTTTCTACTTCGTTGGTTGTTGTTAACTGACCACCTGGTTGTGTTCCTTGGTATAAAACCGGGTTCATATTAGCTCTTGCTGCATATATTGCCGCCGTATATCCGGCTGGTCCACTACCTATTATAAGGCATTTTACTTTTTCTATAGTGTCTGACATGTTTTATTGTATTGTTTAAAATTCAAAATTACACATTTACACACAAACCAATTGTATGTTAGGTAACAAAATGTAATTTTTTGTTTATTGTGTATAGATATTTTTTATTAAATCAATTGTTTTTCTAAAGCTTCCACCGAAATACCATCGTGAGAATCATTATAAACCGCTTTTCTGTTTTTAATTAAAATCAATTGAGGCGATTGATGAACCACTTCGTAACGGGTAGCAATTTCGTTAGATATATCTCTGTATGCAATTAAATCTAAAAAAAAGGGTGCAACAAATTCTCTGGCGGTTTTGTACTCGCGTTCAAAAGCATTAAGTACAAAACGACTCACACTACAACGTGTACTGTGTTTAAAAATAAACACAAATTGTGTTTCAGACAAGGTGTCAATTTCTTCTAATTGATTACTTGTTGTTAATTGTTCCCACTTAATTAGGTTTGTTTTCGGGTCTGAATTAGATGAAAAAAGGTTTGATAAAAAAGCCATTATATTATTATTTTGCGACAAAAAGTCAGTTTTTTACATAAATAAAGTTAAATAAAAGACAAAATGTCTTGTAAATAGAATTGGAATACCAATTGATTTATTTGTATCAAAATTACAACAATTACTTTAACCTACATCAAATAAAAATGAACTTAAATAATTTAACCCTAAAAACACAAGAAGTACTTCAGCAAAGCCAACACACAGCAGGCGAAATGAAGCATGCTCAAATAGAAACAGAACACATTTTAAAAAGTATTTTAGAAAAAGATAAAAATGCAACACCTTATATTTTAGAAAAAATAGGCGTATCTATAAATCAACTAAATGACAAGCTAGATGCTATTTTAAAAAGCCTACCAAAAGTAGATGGAGCAGAAATACTTTTTTCGAGAGAAGTAAGTACTATTTTAAATAACGCCACGCAACTAGCTCATAAAAACGGAGATGACTTTATTACCATCGAACATATACTGCTTAGTATTATAGACAGTAAAAGTAAATCGGCTCAATTACTTAAAGACAGTGGAATAACCAAAAAAGAATTAGAATCGGTAATTTTTGAATTACGAAAAGGCGAAAAAGTAACCTCAAATGCCGCCGAAGATAATTATAATGCATTAAATAAATATGCTAAAAATTTAAACAAACTGGCAACTGAAGGCAAACTTGACCCCGTTATTGGCCGAGATGAAGAAATACGAAGAGTTCTACAAATACTCACACGTAGAACCAAAAACAACCCAATGTTAGTTGGAGAACCTGGTGTGGGTAAAACAGCTATTGCAGAGGGTTTAGCTCATAGAATTGTAGCGGGTGATGTGCCAGAAAATTTAAAAGATAAAAGGGTATTTTCTTTAGATATGGGTGCTTTAATAGCTGGAGCTAAATATAAAGGTGAATTTGAAGAACGACTAAAATCGGTGGTAAAAGAGGTTACTCAAGCCGCAGGTGATATTGTATTGTTTATAGATGAAATTCATACATTGGTGGGAGCTGGTGGTGGCGAAGGTGCAATGGACGCCGCTAATATTTTAAAACCTGCTTTGGCTAGAGGCGAACTTAGAGCTATTGGCGCTACAACTTTAGACGAATATCAAAAATATTTTGAAAAAGATAAAGCCTTAGAAAGACGTTTTCAAAAGGTACTTATAGACGAACCTGATACCGAAAGTGCCATTTCTATATTAAGAGGTATAAAAGAAAAATACGAAACGCACCATAAAGTACGAATTAAAGACGATGCATTAATAGCAGCTGTAGAACTATCGCAACGTTATATTAGCAATCGTTTTTTACCCGATAAAGCCATTGACTTAATGGACGAAGCCGCAAGTAAATTGCGAATGGAAATAAACTCTAAACCAGAAGAGTTAGATGTTTTAGACCGAAAAATAATGCAATTAGAAATAGAAATTGCAGCCATTACAAGAGAAGGTGACGAAAGTAAATTGAAAAATTTAAGGTTAGAACTTGCTAATTTTAAAGAAGATAGAAATGCTATTTTTAGTAAATGGAAAGCCGAAAAAGAAATTGCAGACGGTATACAAAAAGCTAAAAAAGAAATTGAAGAGTATAAATTTGAAGCCGAAAAAGCAGAGAAAGAAAGTGATTTTGCCAAAGCTGCAGAATTGCGTTACGGCAAAATTAAAAAAGCACAAGAAAAGTTAGAAGAATGGCAAAACAAACTCAACCAACAAGACAAAGAAACCAGTTTAATTAAAGAAGAAGTAACCCAAGAAGACATTACGGAAGTGGTGGCAAAATGGACAGGAATTCCCGTTTCGAAAATGCTACAAAGCGACAGAGAAAAACTTTTAAATTTAGAAAACGAATTGCATAAAAAAGTTATTGGTCAAGCGGAAGCTATAGAAGCCATAAGCGATGCCGTTAGAAGAAGTAGAGCGGGTTTACAAGATACTAAAAAACCGATAGGTTCGTTTCTTTTTTTAGGTACAACCGGAGTAGGAAAAACCGAATTAGCCAAAGCCTTAGCATCGTATCTTTTTAACGACGAAAATGCGTTAACTCGCATAGATATGAGCGAATACCAAGAACGCCACAGCGTTAGCCGATTGGTAGGTGCTCCTCCCGGATATGTGGGTTATGACGAGGGCGGGCAGCTTACAGAAGCTGTTAGAAGAAAACCCTATTCTGTTATTTTATTAGACGAAATAGAAAAAGCACACCCAGATACATTTAATATCTTATTGCAAGTTTTAGACGAAGGCAGACTTACAGATAACAAAGGTCGTTTAGCCGATTTTAAAAACAGTATTATTATAATGACTTCTAATTTGGGTAGCGAAGCTATTTTGAGTCAATTTGAAACCTATAAAAACGATAAAGAAAAAGCAATAGAAAAAGCTAAAAAAGCCGTTATAGAAAATTTAAAAACCGTAGTTAGACCCGAATTTTTAAATCGAATTGACGAAATTGTGCTTTTTACTCCATTAGATAAAAAAGAAATTATTGATATTGTCAAAATCCAACTTAAATCTATTGCTAAAGTTTTAGAAAATCAAAACATCGTTTTAGAGGCAACCCCAGAAGCAATTGCAACTATTGCCGAAAAAGGATTCGATATAAATTACGGAGCACGACCTGTAAAAAGGGTGATTCAAAAAGAAGTTTTAAATAAACTTTCTAAGAAAATATTAGCAAACGAAGTTCAAACGGAAAACATAATTATTTTAGACAGTTTCGACAATCAGCTTGTTTTTAGAAATTCGTAACAAAAAGAATACATTTTATAAATACACGTTTTTTAAGCGTGTATTTTTTTTATCTTTATTAAAAATAATAAAATGGATTTTAGCAGTACACCTTTTCCTGTTTTAGAAACAGAACGACTCATTTTAAGAGCTGTAAAAGACAGCGATGTAGATCAAATTATAAAACTAAGAGGCAACCCAAAAACCATGCATTTTATTCCGCGTCCGTTGGTTAAAACTGAAGAAGACGCAATGGAACACATAAAAATGATTCGAGACACTATAGCTGAAGGCACTGGAATAAACTGGGCTATTACTTTAAAAGAAAACAATACATATTTAGGTTTTATTGGGGTTTTTAGAATACAAGACCAACATTTTAAAGGAGAATTGGGTTATATGCTTTTACCCGAATACCATGGCAAGGGAATAAATAACGAAGCAGGAAAAGCGGTTTTAAACTTTGCTTTTAACACTTTAAACCTCAACGCTATTGAGGCTGTTATAAACCCACAAAATACGGCATCATTAAAAAGTGCAAAAAGTATGGGTTTTACAGAAATTGGTACCTTTCCAGAATATGAATATTATAATGGAAAATTCCTCGACTGTACGTATCTTTACCTGCTTAAAAAAGATTTTAATTCAGCTACATGATACAAATAAAACACCAGTCGTTTACTGCCGAAATTAACCCTGTTGGTGCAGAATTAGTTGCACTTAAACACGGTAAATGCAATTACCTTTGGGAAGTTAACGAGCAATTTTGGAACCGCACCTCTCCTATTCTTTTTCCTATAGTTGGGCGATTAAAAAACGACTCTTATACATACAACAACAAATCGTACACATTACCCAGACATGGGTTTGCAAGAAACCTAACTTTTAAAGTTGTAGAAAAATTAGAAGACTCGGTTGTTTTTGAAATAGAAAACAACGAAAAAACAATAGAAAATTATCCTTTTAAGTTTAAACTGCAATTAAAATATAGTATTTCTAACAAAGGTTTAAAAATAGAATACATCGTTACAAATACAGGTTTAAAAACCCTATTATACTCGCTAGGTGCGCACCCTGCTTTTGCAATAGACGGAAATATAGAAGACTACGCCTTACAGTTTGATATTGAAAATGAAATTGTAAACCACCAATTAGAAAACGAAAATTTTAGTGGAAAAACCGAAGTTATTGCATTACAAAATGGCGTGCTTTCATTAAATTATAATTGGTTTAAAACCGATGCCATTGTTTTAAAAAATAGCGGGTCTAAAAAAATAGAATTATTAAAAAACAATAAAAGAGTGGTTGAAGTTACTTATGCTAATTTTCCTTATTTGGGAATTTGGACTAAAAACAATGCGCCCTTTATTTGTATAGAACCGTGGCAAGGTGTTGCCGACAATGCAAATACATCTGGAAAAATAGAAGATAAAGAAGGGATTTTACATTTAGAACCCAATAAAAGCAACCTAAGTTGTATTGAAATTTATTGGTAATTTATACTATTCGATTGCTTTAAAAATCAGAAAAAATGTTGCAAATTTGCAAAAAATAATACTATGCCTAAAATATCTCAAAAGGGGCTTCAAATGCCCGAATCGCCTATTCGAAAATTAGTTCCTTATGCAGAAATTGCCAAAAAGAAAGGACATAAAGTATATCATTTAAATATTGGTCAACCCGATATTGAAACGCCTCAAGTGGCTTTAGATGCGGTTAAAAATGCCAATTTTAAAGTTTTAGAATATTCACACTCTGCAGGTTTTGATAGTTATAGAGAAAAACTTTCTAAATATTATATCAATCAAAATTTACCTATAAACAAGGAAGATATTATTATTACAACAGGTGGTTCCGAAGCTTTATTATTTGCTTTAGGAAGTACTTTAGACCAAGGTGACGAAGTTATTATTCCAGAACCATTTTACGCCAACTATAATGGGTTTGCAACTGCGTCTGGAGTAAAAGTAGTTCCTGTAATTTCTACTATAGAAACAGGGTTTGCCTTACCTCCTATTGAAGAGTTTGAAAAACTAATTACTCCAAAAACCAAAGCAATACTTATATGTAACCCTGGTAATCCAACTGGTTATTTATATTCTAAAGAAGAAATAAACCAATTGGCTAAAATTGTGATAAAACACGATTTGTTTTTAATGGCAGACGAGGTATATAGAGAGTTTACTTATGATGGCTACAAGCACCATTCTATTATGAATGTAAAAGAATTGGAGCAACACGCTATTATGATTGACTCGGTATCTAAGCGTTTTAGTATGTGCGGTGCACGTATTGGTTGTATTGTTTCTAAAAACAAAGACGTAATGGGTGCAGCCATGAAATTTGCTCAGGCACGTTTAAGTCCGCCAACCTATGCGCAAATTGCGAGCGAAGCTGCTTTAGATACACCGCAAAGTTATTTTGACAATGTAATTGAAGAATATAAAGAACGTAGAGATATTTTAATTGAAGAATTAGAAAAAATAGAAGGTGTACAAGTAGCTACTCCAAAAGGAGCTTTTTACTGTATTGCAAAATTACCTATAAAAGATGCCAATGCGTTTGCACAATGGTTATTAGAAACATACGATTATAAAAACGAAACGGTAATGGTTGCTCCAGCTGCTGGATTCTATTCATCGCCAAATGTAGGTTTAAACGAAGTCCGTATTGCATATGTACTTAAAAAAGAAGAACTTATAAAGTCAGTTACTGTTTTAAAACACGCTTTACAAGAATATAAAGACTAGTATTATTTACTTGTTTTATTTCATAAAAAAACCACGATAATCGTGGTTTTTTTGTGTGCTTTACAAAATCATAGTAGCTTCATTTCTCTGAAATAACTTTTTTGTTATTTCTGGACCATTCACTCCAAGAACCAACATATAATTTTGGAATTTCAAAACCTACATAATCCAGCGCTAAAATAGTATGACAAGCCGTAACACCTGAGCCACAATGCACAATTACATCTTTAATTTCTCTATTACTAAACAAATTCAAATATTTAAGTTTTAACTCATTTAACGGTAAAAACATTCCGGTTGAGTCTAAATTTGTTGAAAAAGGGATATTTATTGAATTAGAGATATGACCAGCAATTAAATCAATTGGTTCCATTACACCACGATAACGAATATTTTCACGAACATCGATAATAAGTGAATTTTGTTTCATTGAATTTTCTTCTACTTCGTCAATTTCTACAATTGGTAATTCCCAATTTGTAAATTCATAATCTTCTACAATTTTATTTTTCTGAACTTTATTACTCATTTTTAGTCCAATTTTTTCAGCTTCTTGAATTCCACCATTTAAAACTTGTACCTTTTCATGTCCAATAGATTTTAACATCCACCAAAATCTTGCAGCGGCATTTGCACCACATTTATCGTCATAAATAACAACATGACTGTTTTTAGATATTCCGATTTCTTTTAAGGTTTTAGCAAACCTATCAATTTTTGGTAATGGATGTCTACCGCCATTAGCTAAATTATCATTTACATCAGCTAATTGAGAATTTAAGTCAACAAAAATAGCATTGTCTATGTGTTTTTCAACATAATTTAATTTAGCATTTTCACCGTTACTAGCATCTACAATAA
Organism: Flavobacterium sp.; assembly: GCA_965662615.1. GTDB lineage: Bacteria > Bacteroidota > Bacteroidia > Flavobacteriales > Flavobacteriaceae > Flavobacterium. The sequence continues at coordinate 2,862 of CBFIIG010000026.1, read as the reverse complement.
CAACTTCATCATTTTGGTATATTTCTAATAACTCTGTTGGCTGAATTAATGATAATAATTTATTGTTCATGTATTTATTTTTTGACTAAAAACGTATTAAAGCTTATCATTTTTATACATATACCATAACACTACAATAGGAATTAAGAGTAAAACCACCATTTTAATATTGGTAGTTAAAATACTTAAATCTTGCATAATTATTAGCAAATAACCCATAATAGCTCCACCAAAATGGGCTGCATGACCTATATTATCTCGTTTAGCTTTCATACCATAAATGGAATATAACAAATACCCAACACCAAAAACATAACCTGGTATTGGAATGGGAATAAAGTAAAAATACAAACTCATATTTGGTTCTAACAATATAGCGGCATACACTACGCCCATAACGGCTCCAGATGCTCCAACTGCTCTATAGCCTGGATTGTTTTTATAAAAATAAAGCGTTAATAAGTTACCGCCAACCAAACTTCCTAAATAGAGAAATACAAAATACATATCGTTAATGTGCGCCAATACCGTTGGTGCAAAAAAATAAAGTGTAAACATATTAAAAGCCAAATGCATAAAATCGGCATGAAGAAAGCCCGAAGTTAACATACGTAACTGTTCACCAGCTGCTATTGCACCTATTCTAAACTCGTATTTGCTAAAAAAATAAGCATCGTTTAGTGCTTTTATACTCACCGCAACATTTGCTCCAATTATTATCCAAATTAATAAATCCATTTTTGTATTTTTGTTTCTGTAAAGTTACTAATGTTTTTTAATTTTACTTCATTTTAAAAAAAACACAATGCAATTATTTGCCTACCTACTTTTATATCCATTGTTTTGGTTTTTATCTGTTTTACCATTTAGAGTACTTTACTTTTTATCTGATGTAGTTAGCTTTATCGCCTATTATTGCATTGGTTACCGAAAAAAAACTATCCGTTATAACTTAGCCATTGCTTTGCCTCATTTAAACAAAAAAGAACGTTTAAAAATTGAGAAAAAAGCATACAAGCACATGATTGATATTTTTTTCGAAATGATTAAAACCATGACCATTAGCGACAAACAAATTGAAAAACGTTTTGTAATAAAAAATATTGAACTATTAAACGATTTAGAAAGTGAAGGTAAAAGTATAGTTGCATTTGCTGCGCATTATGCTAGTTACGAATGGTTAGTGGTAATGCATAAATACACCATTTTTGAGGCGGTAGGTATCTATAAAAGAATAAGAAATCCTTATTTTGACAAATTAGTTAGAAGAATTAGAAGCCGATTTAATGCCTCTTTAGTTGACACCAAAGAAGCTGTAAATTTAATGTTAAGAAACAAACGAGATAAAAAACTTTGTTTATATGGTTTTGCAGGAGACCAAACACCTAAAAAAGAAAAAGCACATCATTGGCTAGATTTTATGGGAATTAATGTACCTGTACATACTGGAGCAGAAATGCTAAGTAAAAAACTAGATTTTACTTCGCTTTATATAAATGTTGAAAAAGTAAAAAGAGGGCATTATGAAGCTACATTTTTACCCATGACAAAAAATGCAAAAGCCATTCCCGATTATGAATTAACAGATGAATATATAAAATTGGTAGAAGCTCAAATTTATGCCAAACCAGAGTATTATTTATGGTCGCATAAAAGATGGAAACATGCAGAAAACTTACCTAATATAAACTTATAATTTAAACCATTCGGTAACCAAATCTTGAGTAAATGTGTTTTCATTTGCATGAATAAACTCATTCGATTTAGCATTATAAGTATATTCTTTAGCCCAATTTTTATGCTCTTTTGCTAATTGAGTAATAGCATCGCATACTTGTTCTATTTCTTGGGTTGTAGTAGTTGGGTGAATAGACATACGAATCCAACCCGGTTTTTTAACCAAATCGCCAATTGTAATTTGACTAATAATATCTGCCGAAGTAGCCTGATCTACATGTAATAAAAAGTGTCCATAGGTACCTGCACAACTGCAACCACCTCTGGTTTGTATTCCAAAATGGTCGTTTAAAAGTTTTACACCCAAATTAAAATGCAAGTCTTCTATATAAAAAGAAATAACACCCAAACGGTTTTTATGTTCTGGTGCTAAAATGTGAAGGTTTTCTATATTTTCTAATCGATTAAAAACGGTTTCGACCAATTCTGCTTCTCTTTTTAAAATATTTTCAACACCCATTTCTTCTTTTAATTGAACGGCAAAGGCTGTTTTTATAACTTGAAGAAAACCTGGAGTTCCTCCATCTTCTCTATCTTCTATATTTTCAATGTATTGGTGTTCTCCCCAAGGGTTTGTCCACTCAACCGTTCCGCCACCTGGGCAATCTGGAACATTGTTTTTGTATAAATTTTTATTAAAAACCAAAACGCCACAGGTTCCTGGTCCTCCCAAAAATTTATGGGGTGATAACATTACAGCATCTAAATACATTTCGGGATCTGTAGGGTGCATATCTATATGTACATAAGGGCCAGAACAGGCAAAATCTACAAAACAAACACCACCGTTTTGATGCATTATTTTAGCTACTTCATAATAAGGTGTTTTTATTCCTGTAACGTTTGAGCAACCTGTAATAGATGCTATTTTAAACGAACGGTCTTCGTATTTTTTTACTTCTTTTTTAAAGTTTTCTAAACAAAAAAGCCCTTTGTTGTTTGCAGGCACAACCACCACATCTGCAATGGTTTCTAACCAAGAAGTTTGGTTAGAATGGTGCTCCATGTGCGAAATAAAAACAATTGGTTTTATAGCATCTGGAATATTGGTGTATGGTTTTAGGGTTTCACAAATTCGCATACCTAATATACGCTGAAACTTGTTTATAACGCCTGTCATACCCG
>CBFIIG010000025.1:9597-17423 GCA_965662615.1 Flavobacterium sp. | reverse complement strand
TGTTAAATGGTAATTGGGAAATAGAAAAAGTGGAAATGCCAAACGGTAAAATTTCCGAATACGGAATAAACCCAAGCGGTGAGTCTATTTCATTTGCCAACGGTAAAGGCACTAAAACTAAAATTATGTTGCAATTGGTTGGGCCAAGTAAACCAACTGATATGGTAACTCATTTTGTAGTTTTAGATTCTAATAATGTAACGTACATAAAAAGTAGATTGGCACAATCTCAATGGATAGAAGAATTAACAGAATTAACCTCTGAAAAGTTAGTTGTTAAAAACCAACAAAATATAATTTACCAGTACAAACGTATTATAGAAGAATCTAACAATGGCAAAACGAAGTAACAAAGAGCAGTCTTTGCAAGACGTACTGCAAGATTTGTATAAAAAAAACCATTTGGAAGATGGGTTGTTAAAAGTTCGTGTTCGCGAATTATGGTTTTCCGAATTGGGTTCTGGAGTTGGTAGTAGAACAGAAATTGTAGATTTTAGGAGAGACACTTTATATGTTACTTTAACCTCTTCTGTTTTACGTGAAGAATTACTTTTAGGAAAGCAAAAAATACTAACAATGCTCAATGAAAAAATTGGCTACGAAGTGGTTAAAAAATTAGAGCTTAGATAAAAGTAAAAGACATAAAAAAAAACGCATTTCAATTGAAATGCGTTTTTTTATTGTGTATTATTGAATTAAAACTGCTCTCTTCCTGCGAAGTGAAAAGCACCTTCAATTGCTGCATTTTCGTCAGAGTCTGAACCGTGAACAGCGTTTTCTCCAATAGAAGTTGCATATTTTTTACGAATAGTTCCTTCTGCAGCATCTGCAGGGTTTGTTGCGCCAATTAGCGTACGGAAATCTTCTACTGCGTTGTCTTTTTCTAAAATAGCCGCAACAATAGGACCTCTTGTCATAAATTCTACTAATTCACCAAAAAATGGTCTTTCTGCGTGAACTGCGTAAAATGCTTGAGCATCTGCTAAAGTTAATTGCGTTAATTTTAAAGATACTATTCTGAAACCACCTTCAGTTATCATGTTTAAAATTCCACCGATGTGTCCGTTTTCAACAGCATCTGGCTTAATCATTGTAAAAGTTCTATTTGTTGCCATAAAATTTTATTTTTTTAATTTGGGTGCAAATGTACGGTTTTTAGATTAAAGTTAAGTATAAATAAACATTACTTTTATTGTTCTATTAATTCTTAAATCTGTAAGTATTAGGATATAATAATTTAAGATTTTTAGTTGTGGTAAAAAGTATTTTTTAATTTGTATTGATTTCAATACAATATTGGGTATCTATTTTTCAAAGACTTAAATAAACTACTTATTTTTTCTAAAAACCAGATTACTTTCGTTTTATATTAATATTTTTTATGAATTCATTTTAATATAGGTACTTGGAAAAAATATAGTTTTATATATTTAATTTCAAGACTTTAACCTGCAAAAAAAAAACTTCAACATTTCTGTTGAAGTTTTTGTGGGGAGAGCAGGATTCGAACCTGCGAAGACGTAGTCAGCGGATTTACAGTCCGCCCTCGTTGGCCGCTTGAGTATCTCCCCGACACACTTGTTTCAAGCGGTTGCAAATATAGAATTGTTTTTCAGTTTTACAAACTATTTCAAAGGCTTTTTAGCAACTTTTTTTTAAGTATTTGAAAATGAATTGCATAAAAAAATCCCTCCAAAGAGGGATAAATTATTTATATTGTTTTTGTTAGTTTGAACCTAACATTTCGGTTACTTTTTTACGAAGCTCTTCACCTCTTAAGTCCGTTGCAACAATAACTCCTTTTTCATCTAATAAAAAGGTTGCAGGGATAGATTTTACATTATATTGCTCAGCAATTGGTTCTTGCCATTGTTTTAGGTTAGAAATATGATTCCATACTAAACCGTCTTTAGCAATTGCTTCTTTCCATTTGTCGGCGTTATCATCTAAAGAAACACCAATAATGTTAAAGCCTTTTTCATGAAACTCATTATATAAAGCCACTACGTTAGGGTTTTCTTGACGGCATGGTCCACACCAAGATGCCCAAAAGTCAATTAACGTTACTTTACCTAAGCTTTCTTTAAGCGATATTGTTTTCCCTTCTGGAGATGGAGCAGCGAATTCTGGAGCAGGTTTACCGATTGCTATTTTTAAAACGGCGTCTAACATTTTTGAAATGTTTTTCCCATTTTTAGTCAACTTTAAACTTGGTTCTAACTTATCGAAATAGCTTTTAATTTCGCTAATTTCTAAAGTTTTTCTTAAAATAAAATTCTCTAATAAAACTACGCTTAAAAATGAATCATTATTTTCTTTAACAAAAGTTGTAGAAACTCCATCAATTTCATTTTGATATACTTTAAACTCGTCCATTAAACCTTGAATGGTTACTTGATCTTGTGCTTGTTGTGCAGCTTGCATTTTTTCCATGTTTTTTTCCTGGAAAGCCATCATTTTTTTCTGAATACCGTTTAACTTATCGTTATAGCTTTGAAAACTGATGTTATTTTTTGAACCTCCTACTTTAGAAGTTTGAACAGAATCTTTAACAAATTCAATTGTAATATCTCCTTTTTCTAAAATAAACGGAATGTAATTGTATGCATCACTAACGTTAATAAACGCAATTTCTGGCATTTCTGCTTCACCAGTAAAACTAAATTTACCGTCTTTTACTAAAACAGTATCTTTTTTTACTGTCCCAGTTTCGCTTTGTAATTCTAAAAATACATTTTTACCATCTTCAATACCAACGGCACTTCCTGTAATTGTAAACTGATTTTCACTTTCTTTATTACACGATATCATTATCACTGATAAAGCGAATAGAATAATTATTTTTTTCATTTTATATTTTTTATTTGTTGTGCAAATGTATTTAATTTATTCAACTTTACGAATTCTAATCGGTTAATATTATACTAAAAAAGTCAGGTAAAAACCTGACTTTTTATTACTGCTTAGTAAAATATCATTTTAAGGTCGAAGGACATACAAACTTTGTAACGGCTACGTTGGTTTCTAAAATTCCTTTCATTCCTTTTTCTACGTTTATCATATTATGGTATCCTCTAGATTTTAAAATTGATGCCATAATTACAGAACGGTATCCACCTGCACAATGCAAAAAGAAATTTTCGTTTTGAGGTACTTCTGCCATTTGTTCGTTCACATAATCTAACGGAATATTAATTGCATTTTCTACATGTTCCGCATCGTATTCTGATGGTTTACGTGCATCTACCGTTTTATATTCGGCTTGCTTTTGTTCGTACTCATTTGGTGAGATAGAAGTGATTGAGTCAGTTTCAAAACCTGCTGCTTTCCAAGCTTCTAATCCGTTTTCTAAATAACCAAGTGTATTGTCAAAACCTACACGCGATAAACGCGTAATGGTTTCTTCTTCTTGTCCGGCAGGTGTAACTAATAATATAGGTTGTTTTACATCTCTTATTAAAGCACCAACCCAAGGAGCAAAACCACCATGCAGTCCTATAAAAATAGATCCTGGTATGTGTTCTTTTACAAATTCACTTTCGTTTCTAACATCTAAAACTAATGCTTCATTGTCGTTTGCAACGGCTTCAAATTGTTTTGGAGTTAAAGCTATATTTCCTGTTTTCATTACGTTGTCTAAACTTTCGTAACCTTGAATGTTCATCATTACGTTTTGTGGGAAATACGCTGGAGGAGGAGTTAATCCATCTAAAAGTTCTTTTTTAAACTCTTCTTTGGTCATATCTGCTCTTAAAGCATAATTTACCTTTTTCTGGTTACCCAATGTATCAGTAGTTTCTTTACTCATGTTTTTTCCACAAGCACTACCTGCACCGTGGTTTGGGAAAACAATTAAATCGTCAGATAGAGGCATTATTTTATTTCTTAATGAGTCAAAAAGCATACCTGCAAGCTTATCTTGCGTTAAATCGGCAACAACTTTCTGAGCCAAATCGGGTCTTCCTACGTCACCAATAAATAAGGTATCACCAGTTATTATTCCGTATTGTTTTCCGTTTTCGTCAATTAGTAAATAGGTTGTGCTTTCTAATGTATGGCCAGGCGTGTGCATAGCTTTAATAGTATAGTTACCTATTTTAAATTCTTGATTGTCTTCGGCAATTATAGCTTCAAAATTGGTGTTTGCAGTTGGTCCAAAAACAATAGAAGCTCCTGTTTTTTTAGCTAAATCTAAATGTCCCGAAACAAAATCTGCATGAAAATGCGTTTCGAAAATGTATTTAATTTTTGCGTTGTCTTTTTCTGCCTTGTCTATATAAGGTTGAACTTCTCTTAGTGGGTCAAAAATAGCAACTTCGCCATTGTTTTCTATGTAATACGCTGCATGAGCAATGCAACCTGTATAAATTTGTTCTACTTTCATAAGTTTTATTTTATTTAATGATGTAAAGATAATAACTAACTTTTATTTGGTTTGTATGATTTGTTACACAAAGATAAATTCCTTTGCAAGTATAAAAACAGACATTAAAAGTACAAAGTAACCAAACATTTTTTTCAATTGCACTTCATTTATATATTTATTAAGATAAATACCAATAAAAATACCAACTATAGACAGCGATGTAAAAGTGAGTAAAAATATCCAATCTATAACAATGTTTTGAATGTCTCCTAAAAATCCAATTAATGAATTCATGGCTATAATGAAAAGTGAAGTAGCAACTGCTTTTTTCATGGGTAGTTTTGCGAAAAACACTAAAGACGGAATAATTAAAAAGCCACCACCTGCACCAATTAAGCCAATTACAATACCAATTATAAAGGTTTGTAAAATCAACATAGGTAAAGAAGGAGTTTTATCTTCTGTGATTGTTTTTTTCTTTTTTAGCATAGAAACAGCTGCCATTAACATAATAATAGCAAAAAATGCCATTAAAAACGTGTCTTTTGTAAGTGTAAAAAAAGAAGTTTCGAAAATGGTATTTGGGATAAGAGGCACTACAAATTTACGGGTTAAAAACACCGCAATAAAAGAGGGAATGGCAAACAGAAAACCTGTTTTTACTTCTACTAGTCCTTTTCGGTAGTTTTGAAAAGCACCAAAACTAGAAGTGGTACCAACTATAAAAAGGGAATAAGCAGTTGCGGTTACAGGCGATAAACTTAAAATATACACTAAAATGGGTACTGTAAGTATGGAACCTCCACCGCCCGTTAAGCCTAAAATTAGCCCAATACATACGCTTCCTATATAACCTAAAGTTTCTATCAAAATTCTAAAATTTCTATTCTGTTTCTATGTAGTTTTATTTTCTTATTTAGTTCTAAACTTTTTAAAAGTCTAGAAACTACAACTCGTGAGGTATGCAATTCATAAGCAATTTCTTGATGTGTAATACTCAATTCCGAGTTTCGGTTTATCTTAACCTTGTCGGTTAAATATTTGTATAAACGTTCGTCTAAATTCATAAAAGCCAAGGTGTCAATGGCTTCTAACATTTCCATAAGGCGAATGTTGTAACTTTCGAAAACAAAATTTCGCCACGATTTATATTTTGTCAACCAACTTTCCATTTTTTCAACAGGAATCATTAGTAACTCGCCATCGGTTTCTGCAACCGCTCTAATTTTACTTTTCGATTTTCCCATACAACAATTTAAGGTCATGGCACAAGTATCTCCTTTTTCTAAAAAATACAGCAATAACTCATCATTATTTTGGTCTTCTCGCATTACCTTTAAAGCGCCATTAAGTAATAAGGGCATGTTTTTAATTTCGTCTCCTAACTCAATAAGGTAGTCGTTACTTTTAAATTGGTGCTTAGTAGCAACCTGTTCAATTTCGGTTAGTAATTCTTTTTCAAAAAGAAATCCGTAGGCTTGTTCTAATTGTTCTCTCACTTTTTTTACATTTTACCTTTTAGCATTTTTTTCCAATACAAATAGGGTAGTCCATATTTTTTTAAAATCCACATACTCCAATTTTCTTTGGTAGTATCTACAAATTTAGATAAAAATGGGTCGGAATCTCTAACATTATTATATTTAAATTCTGCCAAAACCATTTTTCCATAACCCGTTACTAACGGACAAGACGAATAACCTTCGTATTTTTCGTTTCCTATATTGTTTGTTGCAATCATATTTAAAATATTATCTACAACAACAGGTGCTTGTTTTCTTATTGCTGCTCCTGTTTTTGCTGTGGGTAAAGCGGCTACATCTCCTAAACCAAAAATATTTTTATGCTTTTTATGTTGAAGCGAATTTATATCGACTTCTAACCATTTGGTTTCGTTTACCAAGCTTGAATTTTTTATAAAATCGGGAGCACACTGCGGAGGTGCTAAGTGCAACATGTCAAATGGCATGATAATTTCTGATTCACCTTGTTGTTTTTCGTTTAAAACATTACCCTCATTAACTATACACTGATTGCTTTCTGGCGCTACACTTTTAAAGTGAACTAATTTGTTCTCACCATCTATTTTTACAGGAGCATAAAAAGGTTTAAAATGAATTCCGTAATTAAAAATTACTTTCATCAACGTTTTTGCAAATTCGGGAACGCCAAAAATTACAGAACCAGGTGTTGCAAAAACCACATTGGTGTTTTTAACTTTATTTTTTCTAAAATAATCTGCTGCTAAATAGGCTATTTTTTGCGGAGCACCACCACATTTTATAGGTGTAGTAGGTTGTGTAAAAACAGCGTTTCCGCCTTTAAAGTTTTTAATAACCTCCCAAGTATGGTTGGGGTCTGTGTAATTACTACAAACTACTCCTTTGTCTAAACTTTCACGTAAACCTTCAATACCATCTAAATCGTAAACTAAGCCTGGTGAAAGAACTAAATAATCGTATGATATAGATCCGTTTTCGGAAGTTGTTAAACTATTGCTTTCTGGTTCTAAAGAAGTTACTTTATCTTTTACCCAAGTTACGCCTTCTGGCATAACTTCTGCCATGTCTTTTCTGGTTTTACTAAAATTAAAAGTTCCAGCACCAACCAAAGTCCAAGCGGGTTGATAATAATGATTATTTGAAGGTTCTATTATAGCAATTTTTAGTTTGCTATTTTTTTTTAGTAGTTGAGCAGCAGTCATAATACCGCCTGTACCACCTCCAACAATAACAATTTGATAAGAGTTTTTCATAATTTTATATAATTGGTTATATTGTAAAAATATAATTTAAAGGTACAAATTATGTAACAAATGTTACAATAAAGATTATTGTATTTATAAATGAAATAAATAAAGTGTTTAGTATTTTTGCCAAATGCCAAATAAAATAAAACCACTTAAAAACTTTTTTAAACATACTTTTTGTACTTTTAAAGAAGTTAATGAAAGTGAGATTTTAAATAAAACACCTGATTATACAAGTGCATCAGGTAGTATGTACTTTTATACAGAAACAGGTGTTTATAGAAAATCAACGCATTGGGGAAGGTTGGGAAATTGCAAATGGCGTTTAGAGCCAATTAATCCGCCAACTAATGTAAAATACAAAGTGGGTTATACCAATTGGGAAGGTTTTTATCCTGATAATTCGCACGATGATTTATATTACATAGCTGTGAATTTTAAAGATAATACGGCTCAATATTTTCATAAAAGCGATTCGGTTTATAATGGCACTCAATTGTTAAGAAACGATACTGAAACAAAAAAACGACTGAAACAAATTCGTAATATTTTAACCCTTACCAATTGGGCAAAATATTACGATTATGATGATTTATCAGAATTAAGAAAAGCTATTGTAGCTATTTTAATTAATTCAAATACAGATTTAGCAACTGCAAAACAAATGGCTTTAAATGCTAATTGATAAATGGAAGATTTAAAAAAAAGAAC
>CBFIIG010000025.1:0-9587 GCA_965662615.1 Flavobacterium sp. | reverse complement strand
ATTATCGATTATTTGGCAATTGGAAATAAAAAGTTTGCTGAACCGCTTTTGTTAGCTTTATCATATGAAGTGGATACTCAATTAGACAATACAACCAATACTAAAGAAATTATAGAGCTTTCTAAATATAAAGCTTTACTTGAATTATTAAATAAAAAGGTTTAATTTAAAAATAAGTATAACTTTGAATTTTTAAACTAATCTCTTTATGAAGCTAAAAATAATATTTTTGTTTTTAATTGTGAACTCCTTTTTGTTTTCACAAACTATTAAAAAAGACTCACTAAAAACCTTTAATTATAAAGGTTTAATTATTCCATCAGCTTTAATTACTTATGGAGTAATTGGTATTGAAAGCGACCAGATTAAAGACTTTAATTTCGAAATTAAAGAAGAAATTAATGAAAACATAGATGAGAAAATCACAATAGACGATTTTTCTCAATATGCACCAGCAGCTGCGGTTTATGCTTTAAATTTATCAGGAATAAAAGGAAAACATAATTTTAAAGATAGAACTATAATTTTAGCAACTTCGTATTTATTAGTTGCGGCAACAACTTTGCCTTTAAAAAATATAACAGCCATTCAACGTCCCGATGGTTCTTCTTTCAACTCGTTTCCTTCTGGACATACAGCAACAGCTTTTGCGGGAGCCGAATTTTTATGGCAAGAGTATAAAGATGTTTCGGTTTGGTATGGAATTTCGGGTTATTTAGTTGCTGCTGGTACAGGAGCTTTTAGAATGTACAACGACAGACATTGGCTAACAGATGTGGTTGCAGGTGCAGGAATAGGTATTTTATGTACCAAAACAGCATATTGGTTGCATCCTAAATTACAAAATTTACTTTTTAAAAATAAAACAAATAATTCGTTTTTAGTTGCACCGTTTTATAATGGTAGACAATTGGGTTTTGGATTGGTTGGTGTGTTTTAATAGCATTTATGTTGTGTATCAAATATTACAAAGACTATTTACTAACTTATTATATTTGCTAAATGAAATTAAAAGTTATTCTTTTATTTATATATTTAGCAGCATTGTTTACACTACCATCTGTACGTGCTTTAAAATTACAATTTAATTCAAGTTGTACTAAAACTATAAATACAAATAATCATAAAGACTGTGCAATGGGTCAGGATATTATGGGTTTAACTTTTACGCCATTACAAATTATAAATAAAATTACTTTTGATTTTAAATCTTATTTTATAAAATTAGCTTCTAAAAAGATTAATTCTTTTTACGATGCATTTTTTGTTTCTATATACCTAAATGAGGTTTGGAATCCTCCAAAAATATAGATTTTTATCTTTTTAATTTTTTAAAAACTGTCTAAATTAATTTAGATAGGCTCACTATTTATATTTAAAACCATGAAAAAAACAATATTAGTAATAACTTTTGTTTCCTTATTAGCCTATGGAAATGAAATAATTAAGAATACAGATTATTCTAAAATTGAATCAACAACGAGTAAAAAAGAACATAATAAAATAAGTAATTTGAGTAGCTCAAGTTGTGTTAAATGTCATACCTGTAGTGCTAACGAAACTTATGTTTTTGAGAGCGATACTTTAGTTTTACCAAATTATTTATTTAAAGTTGATTCATTAAAAACAACAACTAACTCTATTAAGTTATGAAAATAGTATATAGTTTATTATGCTTTATTGGGAGTATATTTTTAGTTTCGTCTCAGGTTAGTTTTCCGTATGATGTAATTTTAACACCCAAAACAGTTTCGGGTTTACCAGGTTTGCATTCGTATGCATTTGGTCAGCACAACGGGAAATGGCTCATTATAGGAGGTCGAAAAGATGGATTACACGCTCGTCAACCTTTTAATGCTTTTCCGGGGAGTCAAAATAATACAGATATTTATGTAGTTGATATCGCTACGCAGCAATCTTGGTCTGCTTCTGTAAATTCATTAGCAACAGGTATTAAAGAACAATTGCAATCTACTAACATGAATTTTTATCAAGACAATGATGCTTTGTATATTATTGGCGGATATGCTTTTTCGGCTTCTGCTAACGATCATGTTACGTTTAATAAACTTACTGCTGTAGATGTACCTGGTTTAATTAATGCCATTGTTTCAAACGCAAATATTACTCCGTTCTTTAAACAAATTTCGAGTCCAAATTTTGCAATAACGGGCGGACAGTTAGGGAAAATTGACAATATGTTTTATTTAGTTGGCGGACATCAATTTGATGGAAGATATAACCCCATGAATAATCCAACATTTACCCAAACCTATTCCAATTCAATTAGAAAATTCGAAATAGATAATTCAGGTTCGCAGTTATCGATTTCAAACTTTTTAGAAATGGTAGATGTGGTGCATTTACACAGAAGAGATTATAATTTATTGCCTCAAGTTTTTCCAAATGGTGAATTAGGTTATACAATTTCTTCGGGAGTTTTTCAAATAAATGCTAATTTGCCTTTTCTTTATCCTGTTGATATTAAAAGTTCGGGATACACTCCGCAAACATCATTTAATCAATATTTAAGTAATTACCATTCTGGTAAAGCATGTTTGTATGATGCTACCAACAACAATATGCATAATTTGTTTTTTGGCGGTATAAGTCAATATTATTATAGTAACGGTGTTTTGGTTCAAGATGATAATGTACCTTTTGTTAAAACAATAAGTAGAACAACTAGAGATTCGAATGGTAATTTAACCGAATATCAATTACCAATTGAAATGCCAAATTTAAAAGGAGCAGGAGCAGAGTTTATTCCAAATCAATTACTTCCTCATTTTTCTAATGAAGTCATTAAGCTGTCTGAAATTGCACAAACTGAATTTGTTATTGGCCACTTGTATGGCGGAATCCAGAGTTCTTCTATTTCTGCATTTACAAATAATCAAACCAATTTAACCAATGCAGACCCATCGGTGTACGAAGTTAAATTAATTTATAATGCCAATTTAAATCAGGATTTAATAGATGGTAAAAACCCATTTAGTTTTACGGTTTACCCAAATCCAAGCGTTGGTAATACAATAGATTTGGAGTTTAATTTGCCTTATATAGCTAAAGTAGAGTATATTATTAGTAATTTAGAAGGTAAAATAATTGGAGAAGGTACAATAGAAGACGTTAAATTAGGGGCTAATAAAATGAAATTCGATTTAGAAAGTCCTAATACAAATTTTGTAATTCTAACATTAGTTTTCGACAGTAAATTTTATAATTCAAAAAAAATAATTCAAAAATAAAAATTAAATATCATGAAAAAAATCATAACAGTTGTTTCCGTTTTAACTTTTTTATTCTCAATTGATGCTTCTGCTCAAACTCAAAAACAGAAAAAAAACACTACTCAAAACTCAGTAAGTTCTTGCTGTTCTTCTAAAAAAGCGGAAGACAATAAAACATCATCTTGCTCTTCGGCATCAGTTAAAACCTGTTCAAGTTCAAAAAGCACAACAGCTACAGAAACAAAAACAGTTTCTACAGATAAAAAATCTTGTGGTACAGAAGCTAAAGGTGCTTGTTGTTCTTCAAAAAAAGTAGAAGCTAAAAAAGAAGATTAATTGTATAAAAAAAATCACTTTTTTAAATATGCCCCAAAAAGTTAAACACTAAATGGGGCATTTTTTATGGAAAGAAAAGTTAAGTATGATTGTGCATTTAAGTTAGAATGAGTAAAAAAATTAAAGAAAAATTACTTTTTTAAACTCTTTCCTCTAGGTCCGTCTATTTCTTGTAAAACAACATCCGAATGTAAAAATTGGGCAGCGGCTGCAGAATCAACTACTTTTGAAGTTGTTCTTTTTATCATGTCTTTTTCAAAATGGGTAAGCGTTTTTTGTCTTAAACCTTCTGTTTCCCAAATGGACTTTACTTTACATTCTACTGCGATTTTTCGAGCCAATTCTAAAGCATCTAATAGCGCTTGGTTTGCACCTTGTCCTTTAAACGGACTCATTGGGTGTGCAGCATCGCCAATTAAAGTAATAGCATTAGCGTTTTTAAGCAGTTTAGCGTCTAAAACGGCTCTGTCATAAACAGGGTATCCAGATATATTTTCGATTGGAGTAGCTTTTATAATTTCAGGAATGGGACTGTGCCAATTTGTTTTTTTTATGGCTTCGTTTTTTAAAGCCAATGCTACATTTTTACTTATGTTTATTGCTTCTTCTTCAGGTAATGGAAAACTAAGCTGCCACATAATTTCAGTTTCCGAAAAAGGCATCATATATATTCTTTCTGTTCCATTTGCTGTTTGAAAAACAGTTTCACCATCTAATAAAGGGCTTTCAATATTATTTAGCTTGTTTAATTTACAAATACCCAAAATTACGATACAATTTAGGTAACGTAGCGGGTCTTTTTCTTGAGGTATAATTTTTTTTCTAATCGCACTTCTTATCCCATCAGCTCCCACTACCAAATCGGATTCTACTTTTATAATTTTGCCATTTACATTAAAACTAAGTACCGGTTTTTCTCTGTTTACATCAATATCAATTAACCGATGTCCCCATTTAATTGTGTTTTCGTTGTAAATCTGAGATTGTAAATCAGCACGTAACGACTGCCTTGCAACATGAATATTTGTCCGTTTTAATGGTTTTTTGGTGTTTTCTGTAAGCCATTTTCGCATGCCCCATTCGCCTAATATGTCGCCTTTTGTGTTGTGAACAATATGTTTAGTTGAATTTATTTTTTCTTTTAAATCTAAAATTCCAAAAGCAGCTATTGCAGAACTGGCTTGTTGTAATGTGAGTCCATAACCTTGTGAGCGCGCATTAAAATTCTCGTCTCTCTCAAACAAAGTAAAGGGAATACATCTGTGCAAACAAGCTACTGCTAAAGCAGAACCCGCAATTCCACCACCAATTATGGCTATATGAGGAAGGTTTTCGTCTATTTTATTTGGCGAGTTTGTTTGTAAAACACCTTTGCCTTCACAAGTTGTACAATTGTATTTGTGTCCTTTAGGTGGTTTTGGAGCAATGCCAACTTTTCCGTTTTCTTCAAAAATAGCCAATTGTTTTTTATAATGGTCAACCGATTTTTTTCGTAAACGCTGTGTTTTTTTACCTCTTCCTTTGCAGTCGTTACAAGCTGTCCAATATTTTTTTTTCAAAGGTGTATTTTTCAAAGGTTTGTTTTATTTTTTAAAACTAAGCTATTATCAATAGCGAGGATTTACTTCGTCAATTCGGCTAAAGCCTCGGGTGAAATCCGTGCTTACAATAACAATAAAACAAATCTAATAAAATTATATTTAATTCACTTTTTAAAATGTATAATTTCTAGATGAATTAAAATAGCATTACTATGGAATTATTACAGCTCAAAGTGAGGACTTTATAACCAGCTGTGGGATATAGATATAAACAAATTTATTTACTTTTTCTTGTAATTTAAAATTTCAATAACTTCTCTTGTATGTTCTTTATAAATAAAACTAAAAATTTATAACAAGCATTATATTACACATTTTTTGTATATTTGTGCAATATATTACAAGTTATGACCAAACAAAATCATTTTTTATTGCCTAAACTAGAGCGTTTGTTAGCACAAATGGGAGAACAAATAAAGTTAGCTCGTTTAAGAAGAAAATTAAGTGCAGAGCAAGTTGCAACACGAGCCAATACGAGCAGAAGAACTTTATATTCTGTAGAAAAAGGAAAAAACACTGTTAGTATAGGAACTTATTTAAGAGTGTTAAACGTATTAGGTTTAGAAAATGATGTTTTACACCTTGCAAAAGACGACGTTTTAGGCAGAAAGTTGCAAGACATTGGCTTAACAACTAAAGAACGTGCACCAAAAAAAAATTAAATGAAAAAACTATATATGTTTATGCAGATTGGTTAACATTAAAGTTTCCTATGCTTATTGGTGAATTATATGCAGAGAGTTTACGGGGTAAAGAAGTTTTTTCTTTTGCCTACAATAATCAATGGCTGAAATCTGATTTTGCATACCAATTAGACCCCGATTTGGGTTTGTTTGAAGGCATACAGTATTTGAATGAAGATAAGTCAAATTTTGGTTTGTTTTTAGACGCTTCTTTTGGGGTGAGTTATTTAGAATTGGTAGATTTTATTACCAAACACGGTGCACAACCGCAGCAAGATTTAATTCAACTTTGGAGAAGAATTGTGTTTAGTATTTGTGTCTCAAACACAGATGATCATTTAAGAAATCATGGTTTTGTTTTTACCAATAAAGGTTGGGTATTGTCTCCAGCATACGATATTAACCCAGTAGAGACAGGTACGGGCTTAAAACTAAATATATCTGAAGATGATAATGCATTAGACCTAAATTTAGCATTAAGCGTTGCTCCTTACTTTAGAATTAATAAAACAGATGGGGAAAGAATAATTACAGAAATAAAAAATGTAGTTGCTCAATGGAAAAAACACGCAACCTCTTACGGTATATCTCGTATAGAACAAGAGAATAAAGCTGCAGCTTTTATACAGTAATTTTATTTTCACATTTTAATCATAAAAAACTAAACTTTCTTATAACTAAAAACCACCTCGTTAAAAGGTGGTTTTTGTTTTTTTACTTTGTGGGCACGGAAAGCATTTCCGCGCTATCGGGGTTTACTTCTTCAATTCTGCTAAAGCCTCGGGTGAAATCCGTGCTTACAATTAACAATAAAAACAAATCTAATAAAATTATATCTATTATACTTTTTAAAATGTATAATTTTTAGCTGAACTAAAACAGCATTACTATGGAATTATTATGACTTAAAGTGAGGACACTTTGCGCAGCTGGAATTAAAATAGCATTACTATGGAATTATTATAGCTTAAAGTGAGGACACTTTGAGCAGTTAGAATCAGTATGCATAAACGTAATTAATTGTTTTTTTTCTAGGAAAAATAGTTATTTGTTCTATTACTTCTTTTTCTCTATTTTTTTCTTGTAAAATTATTTCATAAAAATCACCTCCTTTAAAATATTTTGCATTTTTTTCAACGTATCTGAATTTATTGTTGTTTAAAATATTCTGTAATTCTATTTTATTTATGTCTATGGTTATTGATACTTCAAAAAAATCAATTCTATCACATGTTGAATATTTTACTCTATTATCATCATATTTATATTGGGTTTTCAAATGCATATTTAATCTTTCTAAATATTTACTATTGTCAATTTTACAGCTTACTAATAATAAAAGAGTGCTTATAAATATTATTTTTTTCATTATTATTTTATTTTTACTGTACCCTATAGCGCGGATTTATTTCGTCAATTCGGCTAAAGCCACGGGTGAAACCCGATAGCGCGGAATTGCATTCCGTGCCTATAACTAATATTAAAACAAATCTAACAAAATTAAATCTAATTCACTTTCTAAACCTGTATGATTTCTAGCTGAACTAAAATAGCATTACTCTGGAATTATTACAGCTCAAAGTGAGGACGTTATAACCAGCTGTTTAAAAAAACTCATTTTTATAAGGTCGTTTTTTATTATTTATTTCTTCAATGGTAAACCCTGCTTTCAAAATAGCAGTTGTGTCTGTGATTTTTTCATCTAAATAAATTCTATTTACCTCAGGGTTTTTAGACGAGTAAATAACTTTATAAAACTCTCCTATTTTTTCTCCTTTTTTATCTCTCCGGGAGTCTGAGCCATAAGAATTACCATTTATATAAAATTGGTATCTCAAATACGGACTCCCACTAGCTGCTTTAAACTTTGTGATTTTTCCGATAGTAATTATTCCGTTATTTTTAATTTCTTTGTCATAGATATCGCCTTGATAAAGATTATATAAAATCCAAAATATTACTACTATAAATGCTAAATAATTAAAATACTTATTTTTCATTTTTTTTACTTTTAGTGTTAAAAAAAAACAGCTGCCACGGATTTATCATAGCTCAAAGTGAGGATCCTTTTCACAGTTGATTTGTTTCACTTTTATCAATTACTTCCCGATACAAAAATTAGCAAAAATATTACCAAGTAGTTCATCGTTAGTTACTTGACCTGTTATTTCGCCAAAATAAAATAAGGCTTGCCTAATATCAATAGCCATAAAATCGCTACTTATATTGGTTTCTAAACCGTGTTTTACTTTTTGTATTTCTTCTTGTGCTTTTAGTAAAGCATCATAATGGCGAGTATTGGTTACAATAGTTTCGTTATTGCGTAATGCACCTGTATTTACAAAAGAAAGTAAAGTTTCTTTTAGTTCGTCAATACCTGTTTTTTGCTTGGCAGAGACTTTTAAAAGTGTAAGGTTTAAAGTTTTAAGTTGTTTATTAATACTTGAAATTTCGTTTTCAGTTAAAAGATCTATTTTGTTTACCAATACTAAGATTGGTTTTAAAGGGTATTTGTTTTTTACTTTCTCAATTTCGGTTATGTAGTCAAAACCTGAAACTTTAAACTTTAAACCATCAAACAAAAAAATCACAACCTGTGCTTGTTCTATTTTCTCAAAGGTTTTTTGAATACCAATACTTTCTACAACGTCTAATGTTTCTCTAATTCCTGCGGTATCTATAAATCTAAATCCAATTCCTTTTATAACCAATTCGTCTTCTATAGTGTCGCGAGTGGTACCTGCAATGTCTGATACTATTGCTCTTTCTTCGTTTAAAAGGGCATTTAAAAGGGTAGATTTACCTACATTTGGCTCACCTACAATGGCAACTGGAATTCCGTTTTTAATAACATTACCAACGGCAAAACTGTCTATTAATCGTTTTAAAACAAAGTCGATACGTGTAATTAATTCATTAAAAGCAGTTCGGTCTGCAAATTCCACATCTTCTTCGGCAAAATCTAATTCTAACTCTATTAACGATGCAAAATTGAGTAGTTCTTCTCGTAATTTGGCTATTTCGTTACTAAAACCACCTCGCATTTGTTGCATGGCAATTTGATGGCTTGCCTCATTGTCCGAAGCTATTAAATCGGCCACTGCCTCTGCTTGCGAAAGGTCTAGTTTACCGTTTAAAAAGGCACGTAGTGTAAACTCACCAGCTTCTGCCATTTTTGCTCCTTTACGCAATAACAATTGTATAATTTGTTGCTGAATAAATGTTGAGCCGTGGCAAGAAATTTCTACCACGTTTTCGCCCGTGTAGGAGTTTGGGTTTTTAAATATGGTGACTAATACCTGATCGAGTGTTTTTAAACCATCTACTATATGTCCTAAATGAACGGTATGTGTTTTTTGGTCGCTTAACTTTTTTTTAGAAACCGATTCAAATACCTCGTCTGCAATAGATATTGCATCTTTACCAGATAAGCGTATTATGGCAATAGCACCCGCTCCAGAGGCAGTAGCAAGAGCAACTATAGTTTCGGTATTAAGCATGTTTTATGTTTTTTACAAAGGTAAGGTGTTTTTTTTGAAATCTAAATTCTATGCAATGTCAATTACAATTACAATGTCAAAAATCAATATCAAAAATCAATGTTAAAAATCAAAAGAAAAACTAGAATGTATTCGTTTGATTTTTTATTTTCACTAATCACTAATCACTAATCACTAATCACTAATCACTAATCACTAATCACTAATCACTAATCACTAATCACTAATCACTAA
>CBFIIG010000024.1:0-17716 GCA_965662615.1 Flavobacterium sp. | reverse complement strand
AGCCCACTCCAGCAAAAATTAATTTATTCGTTTCTTTGGGTACTTTAATTTGGAAATACCCATTCAAGTCAGTTTGTCCTATTTTGATTGTGTCTTTGTCGAAAATTTTGATTCCAATGGCACTTTCTGAAAATTGGTCGATAGTTTTTCCTCTTAAAGTCCGTTGTCCAAATACAGAGAAAAAGCAAAAAAAGAATGATATGAAAAATACTGTTTTAATTCTCAAAGTTTTAGGTTTTTCATATTGTTGCCAACTAAAATAAATTATCAAGTTTGTATAACTAATCTTCAACTTTTTCTCCTTCTTCTTCCCATTGGGTAAAGCCATTTTTTAAATCGAAAACTTCTTTAAACCCGTTTTCCTTTAAAATAGCGGCTGCTTTTGCACTTCTACCACCCGATTTACAATACACTAAAACAGGTTTTAAAGTATCTAAAAGAGATATCCTATCTGTAAAATCTTCTATTTTAACATCAAAATTTAATGCATACGGAATATGCCCCGATTTAAATTCTTCTACAGTTCTTACATCTACAAGCTGAACATTTTCTTGTTCTAATAATTCTTTAAAAGCAGAAGTATTAACTACTTCAACACCTTCTGTACCCATAGTAGAACAGGCAGCTAAAAAAGTAAACACTAAGAAAACAATACCTTTTTTCATAATTTATAAACTTATATTAATTTTATAAAAATAGTATTATTTACCATAAGTATGAAATAATTTAACAATTTCTGGTGCAGAAATAAATCCGGACTGTCGCCAAAGCGAAACACCTTCTTTAAAAAGAATAAGCGTTGGCACACCTCTAACACCAAATTCTGCTGCAATATCTGGGTATTTATCTACATTAATTTTAACAATTTTACCTGCATCTTGTATTTGCTCTTTAGCTGTTTTTAAATGTGGAGACAGCATTTTACAAGGGCCACACCACTCGGCATAAAAATCTATTAAAACAGGTTTCTTATCACTAATAATCGCATTGAATTTTTCTAACATATCTTTTATTATTTTTTACAAATTTAAAAACTAATAGTCAAAATAAAATGTAACGCATGTTACATAATTGCATTTTAGTATTGCAAACTTATTAGCAACAATTTTATTGTAGGCTTAATATATTGTACATTTGCACAAATAGTAAAAAATGAAAACCTTTCTCGATTTCAACCTACCAAAATCATTACAAAAAGCTTTAGATGCTTTGGGTTTTGTAAACCCTACTCCTATTCAACAAAAATCATATTCGGTTATTTTGTCTGGGCGAGATATGATGGGTATAGCACAAACAGGAACGGGTAAAACCTTTGCTTATTTAGTGCCTATTTTAAAACAATGGAAGTTTGAAAATAACGAATCGCCTAAAGTTGTAATTATTGTTCCTACTAGAGAGTTGGTAGTACAAGTTGTAGATGAAGTGAATAAGTTGACTCAATTTATGACCGTTCGTACCTTAGGAATTTATGGTGGTGTAAATATTAATACTCAGAAAAAAGCTATTGCCGAAGGTGTTGATATTTTAGTAGGTACACCCGGACGTATGATGGACTTGGCTTTGGACGGTTTATTGCGTTTTGACAACCAACAAAAATTGGTAATAGATGAGTTTGACGAAATTTTAAGTTTAGGTTTTAGAACGCAATTGGTTGCATTACTATCTATGATGCGTAAAAAACGTCAAAACATTTTATTTTCGGCAACTATGACCGAAGAAGTTGACGAACTTTTAGAAGACTTTTTTGAGTTTCCCGAAGAAGTTTCTCTTGCGCCAAGTGGAACTCCATTAGAACAAATTGAACAAATAAAATATATAGTTCCTAACTTTTTAACGAAACTAAACTTATTAACGCACGTTTTAAAAAATGAAGCGTTTAAAAAAGTACTTCTTTTTGTTAATAATAAACGAATTGTAGAAACGGTTTTTAATGCTTTAGAAGAACATTTTGAGGGCGAATTTGGTGTTATTCACTCTAATAAAACTCAAAATTACCGTTTGCAAACCATGGCCGCTTTTCAAGATGGCGAATTACGCGGTTTGGTAACTACCGATATTATGGCAAGAGGTTTAGATATTTCTAATGTTTCGCATGTAATAAACATTCAATTTGCAGAACAGCCAGAACATTATATTCACAGAATTGGTAGAACGGGTAGAGCCGAACAAAGCGGTATAGCTATAAGTTTAATTAGTCCTAGAGACGAAGAAGCTTGTATTGCTGCAGAAGTTTTAATGAATACGGAAATTAAAACATTAGAAATTCCCGAAGAAGTAGAAGTTGATCCTCGTTTATTAGAGTTTGAAAAAGACAAGTCGCAAATAAAACACATACCTAATAAAAAGAAAACATCAACTCGTGGCGCTGCTTTTCATGAAAAGAAAGATAAAAATAAAAAAGTAAATTTAGGAGGACCAGGAAAAAGAAACCCAAAAATGAGTGGTTCTAAAAACAGAAATGCCGCCAAACAAAAAGCAAAAAAACGCAAATAAGTCGAAATTATTTGAAACGGAAACGAAATGAATTTGTACTTTTGAAAAAATAATGGAATATGGCTTTTAAGCATCCGCAAATCTTATATTTTCTATTCGCTCTGGTTATACCAATAATCATTCATTTATTTCAATTACGAAGATTTAAAAAAGTTGCTTTTACAAACGTTGCATTTTTAAAAAAAATCCAAACTCAATCCCGAAAAAGTGCTACCATTAAAAAATGGCTGTTACTTTTTACTCGACTTTTTTTACTATTATTTCTAATTTTAGCCTTTGCTCAGCCTTATAACAAAACTTTAAATGCCGAGAAGAACAATAGAGAAACAGTTGTTATTATAGACAACTCCTACTCTATGCAAGGCAAAAGTAGTAGCGGAACCTTATTAAGCGCTTCTGTGCAAGATGTGTTGCAAAACTTCCCCGAAAACAAACGTTTTTCATTACTTACTTGCGATGCCGCTTATTGGAATGTTACGCTTTTAGATATTAGAAAAAACATTCAGGAAATTACATTTACAGCCGTTCCGTTTTCGCTAGAAGCATTACAACTAAAAGCAACCAATAAAATTAAAAGTGAAATAAATTATGTAATTTATTCTGCTAGTCAAGGATTATCATCTGCCGATTTATCGCAATTTACCAAAACAAAGAATGCGGTTTTAATTTCTAATACCTTAGTTAACAATCAAAATATTAGTATTGATTCTGTTTTTATAAGCAGTAAAAACAACGATTTTGTAACGTTGAAAATTAATTTAAAAGCGTTTAACTATTTACCAAAAAATGTTTCTTTAACAGTTTATAACGGATCTAAAATTGCGGCTAAACAAACGGTAAATTTTACGCAACCAACTGCAGTAATAAAAATACAACTAAACAATAGCCAAACTAACGGGAAAGTTAGTATTGGCGACAGCGAATTCCCTTTTGACAATACCTATTACTTTGGAATAAAAAAACCTGAAAAACCAACTGTTTTGGTCATAGGAGCCAATGACAAAAGTGCTTTTTTAAAAAAAATATACACATCAGACGAGTTTGTTTTTATTACTTCTACACCCGAAAATTCTGTTAGTTATATTGAAAAAGCTGCTGTAATTATTTTAAACGAAGTAAACGAAATAAATACAACTTTAAGCGAAAAATTAATTAGTGCATTAAGCGAAGATAAAAATGTAATTTTAATTCCAAATGCAAATCTAATTTCCAACAGTGTAAATGGTTTTTTAAGCAATAGTGCTAATTTAAAATTAGTAGATTTTAGCAAAACTGAATCTAAAATTACATCAATATCGTACCAACATCCTTTATACAAAGGAGTTTTCGAAAAAGAGATAAGCAACTTCGAATACCCAAAAACTGCAACTAATTCGGTTATAAAAGGAAGTTTTCAACCGGTTTTAAAATTTGCAAATAACGAAACTTTTTTAGCCAATAAAGGCGGATTATATGTTTTTACATCGGCTTTAAACACCGAAAACAGTAATTTTAACATGAGCCCATTGGTAGTGCCTACTTTTTATAATTTTGCAAAATTAAGCAGTACACAAAACTTAACTCAATTTACCATAGGAGCTAATAGTAAAATTGAAATTCCGGTTCAAATTTCTAAAGATGCAACTCTAAAAATGGAAAATGAATTATACTCGTATATTCCATCGCAAGAAATTAAGCAGCACAAGGTAAAATTACTATTTTCGGAAATACCATTTTTTGATGGCATTTATAATGTAAAACAAAATACAACTAATTTGTATTCTATTGGTTTTAACTATAATAGAAACGAAAACAAATACATTAATAACTTAAAAAAAGATGTTAATCTGAATGAAATAAGTTCCGTTTCACAAATAGAAACTGGAATTTTCAACAACCAATCGACTTCGTTCTTTTGGAAAATATTATTATTACTTACCTTAGTATTTATAAGCATAGAAATATTGATTCAAAAATACATGAACTAATGAAAATAGGAATTAAAGAAGCTGTAATTATCGACGCAAATAGCAGTCATAATAAACAAAGTAAAGATCTTATTATAGAAAATGGAACAATTACAAAAATAGGTTCTGGTTTAAATTTAGATAATTGTGATACTGTAATTTCTAAAAAAGAACTTCACCTTTCTGCCGGATGGATGGATGCATCGGTATGTTTTGGAGAACCAGGTTATGAAGATAGAGAAACCTTAGAAAACGGTTTAAATACTGCTGCTAAAAGCGGATTTACGGCTGTTGCTCTTCAACCTAACAACAATCCAATACCAGACAATCAAACTCATATTACCTATTTAAAAAGTAAAACAGCTAATTATTTAACCGACGTTTACCCGGTTGGTGCAATTACAATGAGCAGCAATGGAACCGATTTAGCAGAACTTTTCGACATGCAAAAAGCGGGAGCAATTGCTTTTACCGATTATAAAAAATACATGCACGATGCTAATTTGCAAAAAATTGCTTTACAATATTTGCATAACTTTAATGCTCCGTTAATTAGTTATTCTTTAGACACGCATTTAAAAGGAAAAGGAATGGTTCATGAAGGAACTGAAAGCACAAAATTAGGTTTAAAAGGAATTCCTCCTTTAGCAGAAGCTGTTGCCATTGCCAGAAACATTCAAATTTTAGAATACACAGGCGGAAAAATGCACATTCCTACTCTATCTTGTAAAGAAAGTGTAGATTTAATTCGAATTGCTAAAAGCAAAAAAATAAACATAACTTGTAGTGTTGCAATTCATAATTTAATTTTTACTGAAGAAGTTTTATCAAATTTCGATTCAAATTTTAAAGTACTCCCTCCATTAAGAACCGAAGAAGACCGCAAATCACTTATAGCAGGGGTTTTAGACGGAACTATAGATTGTATTACATCAGATCATAACCCAATAGATATTGAACGTAAAAAATTAGAATTTGATTTAGCAGATTATGGAACTATTGGTTTAGAAAGTGCCTTTTCAGCTTTAAACACTATTTTACCAATACATGTAATTGTAGATAAACTTACAGCTGCCAAGTCGATTTTTAATATAACAAAAACCTCAATAGAAGAAGGAAATTTAGCCAATTTAACTTTATTTACAACAACAGATGAATTTGAGTTTAACGAGACTCATATTCTTTCGAAATCTAAAAACAGTGCGTTTTTGGGTAAAACGTTAAAAGGAAAGGTAGTAGCTACTTTAAACAATAATCAAATTGTTATAAATGACTAAACAAGATATAGAAGAAGGTAAAAAAATTGCCATTACCAGTTATATTTTAATAATTGGCGTTCCCATAGCAATGAGTATGAATGCTGATGCAAAAAATGAATTTGCACGTTTTCACATTCGACAAGCATTGGGTTTGTCTATAAGTTTTATCGCTTTGGGTTTGCTACTTTCTAATTTTAATGCAATAGAAATTACAATGGCATTTTGGATTGCTATTTCGGTACTGTGGACCTATGGTATTTTTACGGCTATAAAAGGACAAATTATACCTTTACCATTAATCGGTTCAATTTTTCAAAAAATATTTAAAAACATATAATGGCATCATTACACTATTTAATACAAGAACCTAAAGTTAAAAAAGATAAGAATCCGCTATTACTATTATTGCACGGTTATGGGTCAAACGAAGAAGACTTATTTTCTTTTGCTAGTGAATTACCAGACGATTGTTATGTAATTTCAGCGAAAGCCCCTTACCCACTTCAACCGTATGGGAATGCGTGGTATGCTATACATTTTGATGCTGATCAAAATAAATTTTCAGACGATGAGCAAGCCATTAAATCTAGAGATTTAGTTGTTACTTTTATTGATGAATTATGCGATTTACATGATATTGACAAAGAAAACATCAGCTTAATTGGCTTTAGCCAAGGAAGTATTTTAAGTTTTTCAATAGCACTTTCTTATCCACAAAAAATTAAAAATGTAGTAGCGTTAAGTGGTTATTTAAATACGAATTTAGTAAAAACCACACCTCTTATAAATACACATAAAGTAAATTACTTTGTTGCTCACGGTACACAAGATCAAGTAATTCCAGTAGATTGGGCTCGTAAAACGGTGCCTTTTATGGAAGCTAATAGTCAAAATTTCGAATATAACGAATACCCAATTGGACATGGTGTGTCGCCAAAAGTTTTTATGGATTTTAAAAACTGGCTTTCTAAAAATTAATAAACACCGTAATACATTGCTTTTATAATACCGTCTGAAAGTCCAATTTTAGGAACATATATTTGTTTAGCACCACTCCATTTCATTGCATTAAGATAAATGCGAGTTGCAGGTATAATTACGTCGGCACGGTCTGGATTTAATCCCAATTCGGCTATACGTTGGTCGTAGGTTAACGCGTTTAATTTATGGTATTGGGAATTAATATAAACATATGATAAAGGTTTGGTTTGTTGCTTTTCTGAAAGTTTAAATAATTTATTTATGTTTCCACCAGAACCAATAAGTGTTATTTGATCGAAAGGAGCAATTGCATTTTTAATCCATTTTTCTACTTCTACCCAAACAATTTCACTAACCATATTGTTTAGCAAACGTACTGTTCCAATTTTAAAGGATTTTGAAGTTACAATTTTGCCTTCTTTAAAAATAGAAAACTCGGTACTTCCACCACCAACATCAACGTATAGATATGTTTTATCGGCTTCTATATAATTTTTTAAGTCGGAAGCTGCTATTATAGAAGCTTCCTTTTTACCATCTATAATATCAATTTTAATATTTGCTTTTTTCTTTATTAAATTTAAAATTTCATTATTATTATAAGCTTCACGCATTGCAGATGTTGCACATGCTTTATATTTTTCAACTTTATGTACTTTCATTAGCAAGGAAAATGCTTTCATGGCATCTACCATTCGCTCTATATTATCTTCTGAGATTTCACCCACCGTAAAAGCTTCTTGCCCCAAACGAATGGGTACACGAACCAAAGAGCTTTTATTAAACTGTGTAGGCTTACCGTTTTCTTCTACAATATTAGTAATTAATAAACGCATAGCATTAGATCCAATGTCTATAGCTGCATATTTTTTTAACGTAATCATATTCTTTTTTTAAGATTCAATTTTAGATAAGTAATAATTGTACATCTCCTTTTGTGCTCTAAATTCGGTATTTATACCTCTGTCTTTGTATTGGTTATCTAGCTTATCCGAATGAATACGTGCTTTTACATTCGCTTTCCAACCTATTTCAAACGTTTCAATTAATTCGGTTTTAATAGATTCATCGTAAATTGGGCAAGTAATTTCTACACGAGCATCTAAATTACGTGTCATAAAATCTGCAGATGATATATAAACTAAAGGATTGTTGTTGTTTCCAAAAATATACAAACGAGCATGTTCTAAATAATTATCGACTAAACTAATGGCTTCAATATTTTCACTTTTACCTTTTAAACCAGGTATTAAGCAACAAATTCCTCTAATAATAAGCTGAATTTTTACGCCTGCATTACTAGCTTCGTATAATTTATCAATCATTTTAAGATCTGATAAACTGTTCATTTTTAATTTTATAAAACCACCAGTACCATTTTTAGCCGATTCAATTTCGTTTTCTATTAATTTATAAAATTTACCTCTTGTATAATGTGGCGAAACAAACAGGTGTTTGTAGCGATGTACTTTATAATTTACTTCAAAAAAGTCAAACACTTTAGAAACATCTTTTAGTATTTTAGAATTTGCTGTAAGTAAAGTAATGTCGGTATAAATTTGAGCTGATTTTTCGTTAAAATTACCAGTAGATATAAAACCATAACGCTTGTTTTTACCGTTTTCAAAACGCTCAATTACGCAAACCTTACTGTGAACTTTTAAACCTTTTACACCAAAAATAAGCTTTATACCTTCGGTTTGCATTTGCTCTGCATACGATATGTTTGTAGCTTCGTCAAAACGAGCCTGAAGCTCTATTTGAACAGTTACTGCTTTTCCGTTTTTGGCAGCATTAATTAAACTGCTTATAATTTGAGAATTTTTAGCTAAACGATACAACGTAATTTTTATAGTTGTTACTTTAGGATCTAAAGCCGCTTCGCGCAAAAATTTAATTAAATAAGAGAAAGATTGATATGGCGCGTTTAAAAGATAATCTTTTACTTTTATTTTTTGTAAGATACTACCTTCCATAGAAAGTCCAGGAATTGGCAAAGGTTTGTTTTGTTTATACAATAAGTCGAAACGACCTAAGTTAGGAAAGCCCATATAATCTCTTCTGTTGTGGTATCTACCACCCGGAATTATACTATCGGAACTATCAATTTCCATTTTTTCTAAAAAGAAAGCCAAGGTATCATGACCAATTTCTTTATCGTAAACAAAACGAACTGGTTCTCCTACTCGTCTATCTTTTACACTATCTGATATTTTTTCTAGAAAACTTTTATTCAAATCACTATCAAAATCCAATTGTGCATCACGTGTAATTTTTATCATGTGTGCAGCAATAGTTTTGTAATCGAAAATATTAAACAAATAGTTTAAATTAAAACGTATAACATCATCTAATAGAATAATATACTGTTTTTTATTTTTTTCTGGAAGAACCACAAAACGATTGAATTGAGATGGAATTTCAACAATTGCATATCTTGTTTCTTCGGCGGTATTCGTTTTTTTATTTGGCTTTAAAACCAATTTAACTGCTAAATATCCATTTGTATCTTTTAATAAGGGAAACTCGTTTAAATCATTTAACATAATAGTTACAATAGCTGGACTAATTTGCTGAATAAAATAGTTTCTTATAAATTCTTTTTGCGCATCATCTAGTTCTTTTTCATTTAAAATGTAAATGTTTTTTTCTTCTAGCTGTTGCTCAATTGCATTTAATATTTTTAAACTTTCTGTTTGCTGATTAATTACTATTTGTGTAATTTCTTTAAGCAATACATGAGCTGTTATACCGCCAAAAAGCTTTGTGGTATCAATCTCTTTGTTTAAACTTAATCGACGAATTGCTGCATAACGAACTCTAAAAAACTCATCTAAATTATTAGAAAAAATTCCTAAAAATCGCAAACGATCTAATAATGGAACGGTTTGGTCTGCTGCTTCTTGTAAAACTCTAGAGTTAAAAGCCAACCAGCTTTTTTCTCTATCGATGTATGGACTAGTTTGATTCATTTTTAATTAGACTAGGAAATAGATAATTTGTAGTTGTCCCATTTTCTATAGTTGACCACTCGTTTTGTTTAAATTGCAATTGAATAACTCCTGTTGTAGGCACGTTATCAAATGTTATGTGTCCCAATTGATTTACAAGCTCTGTGACTGCCTCATTATGACAAAATACAACCAAGCTATCAAAAGGTTCGTCACAGGTTTTAATTTGTTGTAACAATTTATCGCGCTCAAAGGTATAAAGCTCAGACTTAAATTTTATGTTTTGAAATGAAAAACCTAAATTTTGAGAAAAAATTAAAGCCGTTTCACTCGTTCGCTTAGAATTACTAGACCAAACCAAATATTTATCTGGAATGGATGCTATTAATTTTTCTGAAACTAAATGTGCATCTTGTACACCTCTCGTCGATAAAGGGCGATCAATATCTTGCATGGGTACGTCCCAACTAGATTTTGAGTGACGAATGAGTATTAAGTTTTTCATGAATCAAAAATTTTTTATTAAAGTACTAAAAATAATTGATACAAAAAAATGATTTTATGTGCTATTTTTAGACTTATGGAGCTAATCGATTTCGCTCCCAATTTTCATTTTTATTTTCATAAACTATTCTGTCGTGTAAACGATTTGCTCTGCCTTGCCAAAACTCAATTTCTACAGGTTTTACCGTATATCCGCCCCAATGTTCTGGACGTTTTAAGCTCTCTAAACCTGCGTTTTCTTGCTCTAATTTAATCAAGTTTTCTTCTAAAAAAGCCCTATTAGGAATAACTTGGCTTTGTGGTGATACTATTGCTCCAAGTTGGCTTCCTATTGGTCTTGAACTAAAATAAGCATCGGAAACTTCATTTGGTGTTTTCGCTGCAATTCCTTTTATAATAATTTGACGCTCTAATGCCGGCCAAAAAAAAGACAAGCTTACTTTGTTGTTAAACGCAATAGCCTTTCCTTTTTCTGAATTATAGTTGGTATAAAACACAAAACCAGAAGCGTCATATTGCTTTAACAAAACTACTCTAGCCTTTGGATATCCAATTTCAGAAATAGTTGTAATTGTCATTGCATTAGCTTCATCTATGCCATCGCTGTTTTCTGCATCTTTAAACCAACTGTTAAATAACTCCAAAGGATTTAAAGGTAAATTGGTTTCTAACAGACTGTCTTTTTCGTATGATTTTCTGTAATTACTTAAATCTTTCATATTTTTTATTTAAATTCAAATGATTTGCCATCATCTGCTAATTCTACATTTTTAAAAACGGTTTGTGCTTCTGTTTTAAAACAATTAATATCGCCATAACGTGTGCTGTAATGCCCTAAAACCAAAGTTCCAACTTCTGCCTTTTGTGCAATAATTGCAGCTTCTTTAGCAGTGCAATGCTTGGTTTTAGCAGTTAAATGACTTTCACTTTCTAAAAAAGTAGATTCGTGATACAATACATCTACATTTTTAATTATAGGAACTATACTTTCTTTATAGGCCGTATCACTACAAAAAGCATAACTACGCTCTTTATCTGGTGGAAAAGACAACGCTTCATTTGGCACAACTGTACCGTTTTCTAGTGTAATATCTCCGCCATTTTTAATTTTTTGATAAAAGCATTTATCTATTTCCAATTCTTCTAATACTACTATATTTGGTTTTCTAATGGTGTTTTTTTCTTTGAATAAATAACCATTTGTATAAACTCTATGGTCTAAAGGAATGGTATGTACAGTAACTTTATCGGATTCGTAAATCAATTCGCTCTCTGTGCTTTCTAACTCATGAAAATACAATCCATAACCGGTATAGGAGTTAGACAGCTTTAATTGCAGTAAAATAATTTCTTTTATGCCTTTTGGTCCATAAACATGTAAATCGTTAAGGCGATTTAGCAGTGAAAAAGTTGAAATTAAACCCACTAAACCAAAAAAGTGATCGCCATGTAAATGCGAAATAAAAATATGATTAATGCGCGAAAATTTAATTTTATGTTTGCGCAATTGCACTTGTGTACCCTCACCACAATCTATTAAAAACATCTCGTTTTTTAGTTCTAAAACCTGTGCTGTGGGGTTGGTAATTGTTCTTGGCGTAGCTGCATAACAGCCTAAAATATTTAATTTCAATAAAAATAGTTTTATTCTTCTTTTAATAAATCTCTTTCAATTTCTTCCATATCTACCATATCAAAGGCTTCTGTAAGTGACGGCACTACCATAATAGATTCCATAAGTTCATCAAAATCAATATTACGAGCTACAAGTACAAAAGAACGATCAATTTCAAATTGCTTTTCTTGTAAAACTTCAAAACCTATTAATTCTTCTTCTTTAATTTTTTTGTTTTTAGATAAATCCAAAATCAAATTTTTATTTGAAAAAGTAGCATAGTATTCATTTATAAAGGTATTTAAGTCTGCAAAATTATCTTTACTCGATGTTATAATTACTGTTTTTTCTCTTTTATCTATTGTCATTATTTCTGAATTTTAGAAGCTAATAAATACGTTACTGCCATACGAACAGCTACTCCATTTTCTACTTGGTCTAGTATTATTGCTTGTTTAGAATCGGCCACGTCTGATGTGATTTCAACTCCTCTATTTATAGGCCCTGGATGCATTACAATAATTTCTTTGTTTAAAGAATCCAAACGTTTTTTATCTAATCCATATTGCATAGCATATTCTCTAGTTGACGGAAAATACGAAGTATCTAAACGTTCGTTTTGTACACGTAACATATTTGCAACATCGCACCATTCTAAAGCGGTTTGCAAGTCGTATTCTACTTGCACTCCTAATGATTCTATGTATTTTGGCATTAATGTTTTTGGTCCACATACCCTTACCTCTGCACCCTGCTTTTGCAATGCATAAATATTAGATAAAGCTACGCGTGAGTGTAAAATATCACCAACAATTACTATTTTTTTACCTTTTACTTCGCCTAATTTTTCTCTTATTGAATAACTATCTAATAATGCTTGCGTTGGGTGTTCGTGAGCTCCATCTCCTGCATTTATTATGCTTGCTTTAACATGTTTAGATAAAAATTGTGCCGCACCAGGTGAGCTGTGTCGCATAACTACCATATCCACTTTCATGGCTAAAATATTATTAACCGTATCTATAAGTGTTTCTCCTTTTTTAACCGACGATTGTGCTGCCGAAAAACTTACTACATCTGCAGAAAGACGCTTTTGTGCCAATTCGAACGATAATTTAGTACGCGTACTGTTCTCGAAAAAGATATTTGCAATGGTAATATCACGAAGCGAAGGAACTTTTTTAATTGGGCGATTTATAATTTCTTTAAAATGATCTGCTGTTTCAAAAATAAGTTCAATATCTTCTAAAGTAAGTTCTTTAATACCTAATAAATGGTTTACGGATAGGGTTTTCATAAATTAAAGGCTATTGTGTATTAGTTGATTGTAATAAGTAAACGGCATCTTCTCCATCTGTTTCTTGCCAATTTACCACAACCTTTTCATTGTTAATTGCATCTACTTGTCGGCCTCTGTAATCGGGCTGAATAGGTAAATGTCTGCTAAAACGTCTGTCAATTAAAGTAAGAAGCTCAATTTCGGCTGGGCGACCAAACGATTGAATTGCCGTTAAAGCAGCTCTAATACTTCTTCCGGTATATAAAACATCATCTACAAAAACTATTTTTTTATCTTCAACAATAAAATCCATTTGCGTAGAATTTGCTTCTAACGGTTTCGTACTTCGTCTAAAATCGTCTCTAAAGAATGTAATATCTAAAAGGCCAAATTGTACATTTTCTATATGGTGATGGTTTTGTAATAAATACACCAAGCGTTTTACAAGTTGTGCACCTCTGGGCTGAATACCAATTAAAACCGTATTTTTAAAATCGATGTGATTTTCTACCAATTGGCAGGCTAAACGGTGAAGAATTATGTTTACTTCTTTAGAAGTGAGTAATGTTTTTTTACTCATAGCGTTTAATTTTAAAATGTAAAGATACGTTTTTCTTCATAAATTATTTAATTGCTCTTTTAGTATTATAAAATAAATTGAGCATAAAAAAGCCCGCTAAAATTACGGGCCATTTATTAATTAGCATACATGCTTTTTCTTAATTCTTTAATTTTCGGGTCATCTAAATATTCATCAAAAGTCATGTACCTGTCAATTACACCTTTTGGAGTTATTTCTAAAATTCTATTTCCTACAGTTTGAGCAAACTCATGGTCGTGCGTGGTTAATAATAACGAACCTTTAAAGTTTTTTAAGGTATTGTTAAACGCAGTAATAGACTCCAAATCCAAGTGGTTGGTTGGTTCGTCTAGCATTAATACGTTGGCTCTTTGCATCATCATTCGCGAAAGCATACAACGTACTTTTTCTCCTCCAGATAGTACGGTACATTTTTTTAAAGCTTCTTCTCCCGAAAATATCATCTTTCCTAAAAAGCCTCGTATATAAACTTCATCTCTTTCTTCTTCGGTTTTAGCCCATTGTCTTAACCAATCTACAAGGTTAATATTTTCGGTGAAAAAATCGTGATTTTCTACTGGTAAATAGGCTTGAGTAGTGGTAACTCCCCACTCAACTTTACCTGAATCTGCTTTAATTTCATTATTAATAATTTCATAGAATGCAGTTGTAGCTCTAGAATCTTTAGAAAAAACAACAACTTTATCGCCTTTTGCCATGTTTAAATGCACATCTTTAAAAAGTAAATCGCCGTCTAAAGTATAGCTTAAGTCTTGTACGTTTAATATTTGATCTCCCGCTTCGCGCTCCGTTTCAAAAATAATAGCAGGGTAACGACGACTAGATGGTTTAATTTCGTCTAAATTAAGCTTATCTATCATTTTTTTACGAGAAGTTGCTTGTTTAGACTTTGCAACATTGGCGCTAAAACGACGGATAAATTCTTCTAATTCGGCTTTCTTTTCTTCTGCCTTTTTGTTTTGCTGAGCTTTTTGTTTTGCTGCTAACTGGCTGCTTTCGTACCAAAATGTATAGTTACCCGAAAAATGATTTATTTTTCCAAAATCAATATCGGAAATGTGGGTACAAACCGAATCTAAAAAGTGACGGTCATGCGATACTACCAATACTGTGTTTTCGTAATTTGCCAAAAAGTTTTCTAACCAAGAAATGGTTTCAAAATCCAAATCGTTGGTAGGCTCATCCATAATTAAAACATCTGGGTTGCCAAAAAGTGCTTGTGCTAATAACACGCGTACTTTTAATTTACCGTCCATTTCGCTCATTGGCGTATAATGAAACTCCGAACCAATTTCTAAATTAGATAATAAAGAACCTGCATCGCTTTCGGCATTCCAACCGTTCATTTCTTCAAAACGAACTTGCAACTCTCCTATTCTATCTGCGTTTTCGTCTGTATAATCCAAATACAAAGCGTCCATTTCTGTTTTTACAGCATATAAATCTTTGTTTCCTTTTAAAACGGTTTCCAAAACGGTAAACTCGTCAAATAAATTATGGTTCTGACTTAAAACCGACATTCTTTTTCCCGGTTCTAAACTAATATGACCTGAAGTTGGGTCAATTTCTCCCGCAATGATTTTTAAAAAAGTAGATTTTCCTGCACCATTTGCACCAATT
Organism: Flavobacterium sp.; assembly: GCA_965662615.1. Lineage (GTDB taxonomy): Bacteria > Bacteroidota > Bacteroidia > Flavobacteriales > Flavobacteriaceae > Flavobacterium. The sequence continues at coordinate 2,467 of CBFIIG010000024.1, read as the reverse complement.
ATTCCATAGCAGTTTCCTTGTGTAAAGGTTACATTTACTTCGTCGAACAAAATTCTTTTACCAAACTGTACAGATAAATTATTTACTGTTAACATGAACTCTTATTTAATATTTTGGCAAAAATATGAAAAATACTCAACCTTTCATTTCAATTTTACTTTTATATTAGGTTTATTTTAACGGTCTATTAACAACTGTAACCACAACAATCTATTACATTTGTTAGCATATAAAATAAAAAGTTATGTTTTATTTAAAATTCAATTGTTTACCAGTCGTTTTACTCACGTCTCTTTTGGGCTTGAGTTCCTGTGAAAATAATTTTAAAAGTAACGATTTTACTGCTTATTTTGGAGGAGAAATTGTAAATCCTTCCGAACGTTTCGTATTACTTTTAAAAGATGAAACCTTAATTGATACTCTTTTTTTAGATAAGGAAAACCGTTTTTTTAAAAAATTCGACTCACTAGCACCTGGTTTATATACGTTTAAACATTTACCCGAATACCAATACGTTTATTTTGATAAAAATGATAGTTTAATGGTTCGAGTAAATTCAGATGATTTTGATAATTCGGTTGTTTTTTGTGGTCGTGGTGATGAAAAAAATAATTATTTTATGGAAGCTTTTTTAGAAAATGAGAAAAGTAAAGAAGCATTATACTCAATTTTAGACAAAGATATTAATGTTTTTAATGAACATACAAACAGCCATTTTAAAACACAAAAGAAAATATACGAGACTGAAAAACAAGAACAAAACTGGTCAACTGGTTTTGATAGTATTGCTTTGGCACAATTGCAATTTAATTATTATTTTAAGAAAGAATTGTATCCCTACGCACATCAAATTAAAACTGGGGCAGAAATATACAAGCAGCTTCCTAAAGATTTTTATGCGTACAGAAATGATATTAATTTAAATAACGAGAATTTCACTTCGTTTACTCCGTTTGTAAAATACGTGTCTATGATGCTTACAAATCGCGTTTACGAAAAACAAAATGTCAATTATAGCGAAATGTCACTGGCGTCTAATATTGAAAAATTAAACCTTACGGATTCTTTTATTTCGAATAGAAAAATTAAAAATAGTGTTTTAAATCAATTAGCCTCTTTGTATTTGCTAGAAGATCAAAATATGCATAATAACACGTTGTTTGTTAAACGTTATTTAGAGCTTTCTACAGATAAAGTACACAATAAAGAAATTCAAGAAATTGCAAATGCGGTTCAAAATTTAATACCAGGTAAAACACTTTCTAATATTGATTTAATAGATGAAAAGGGCAATACCGTATTGATTAACGAAATTACTAAAAACAAAAAAACAGTGTTCTTTTTTTGGTCGTCTATGGCAAGTTCGCATATAAAAGCTGCCCACAATAAAGTAATGACATTACAAAAAGAATATCCAAACATTCAATTTATAGCAATTAATATTAAAGACTCTAAAGAAACCTGGTTAAACGCTTTAAGTAAACATAATTTTAAAGGAATTAGAGAACTTAAATCTGTTAATTTCGAAGAAATTCAGAAGAATTGGGTTTTAAACAAAGTACACCGAGTAATTATTACAAATGAAAAAGGCGAAATTACAAATGGTTTCTCTAATTTATTTGATGTGAATTTCGCAAAAGACAACCTATAATTACTGGTTGCCTTTTTTATAATCTGCCAAAAACTTTTCTAAACCAATATCGGTTAAAGGGTGACTCAACAAACCTTTTATAGCAGATAATGGCGCTGTAATTACATCAGCTCCAATTTTTGCACAATTTACTATATGCATCGTATGACGCACAGATGCTGCTAGTATTTCGGTTTCAAAAGCATAATTGTCATAAATCAATCTTATATCTTCTATTAGTTGCAATCCGTCTGTGCTAATATCGTCTAAACGGCCAATAAATGGCGAAACATAAGTTGCTCCTGCTTTTGCAGCCAACAATGCCTGACCAGCAGAAAATACCAATGTAACATTTGTTTTTATACCTTTATTAGTAAAATAACGGCAAGCTTTAATTCCGTCCTCTGTCATAGGTAATTTAACCACAATTTGTTGGTGTAAAGCAGCCAATGCTTCACCTTCTTTAACCATTCCGTTATAATCTGTCGCAATAACTTCGGCACTTACATGTCCCGTTACTAAGTTACAAATAGCTTTATAATGGTTTAAAATAGTTGCTGCACCCGTAATTCCTTCCTTAGCCATTAACGATGGATTGGTAGTAACACCATCTAATATTCCCATTGCCTGAGCCTCTTTTATCTGCCCTAAATTTGCTGTGTCTATAAAAAATTTCATATCTATAATTTATAATGGTTCATTAACATTTTTTCGTACACCTTGTCTGGTAAAATACGTTTTAACAAAATACTAAACTTTTGCATAAAAGCGCCTACTTTATAATGTATTTTAGGATTTGGGGTATTTATAATTTTAAATATAGCTTCCGCCATTTGA